>DASTQY010000451.1:0-3754 GCA_035761525.1 Nitrospira sp.
CGTGCGAATCCATGAAAATTGCGGAGTATTCACGGCAGGCAGTTGCACCGTGGTCAGCCGCACGTGGCTCCCGTCATAAATGAGTTCAGATCGAAGCGACTCCGTGAAACCTTGTACGGCATGTTTCGCCGCACAGTAAGCAGACTGCAGCGGAATAGCGCGGTAGGCCAGCGCAGAGCCGATTTGGACGACGACGCCACGATCGCGTGGCACCATGCGCCGCAGCGCCGACAGGGTCCCATAGACATAGCCCAGGTAGGTGACGTCTGTGACGCGGCGAAATTCCTCCGCCGTCATCTCGAGGGCCGGAGACAGGACCGACACCATCGCATTATTGACCCAGATGTCGATCGGGCCTAAGGCGCGTTCAATGTGGTCGGCCGCCTCTTCGACTTGCTGGTCGTCCGAGACATCGGTGGTGATGGCTAAAGCGCGGCCGCCCAGCCGCTCGACATCTCGTGCGGCGCCATCCAATCCGTCATCGCTACGCGCCAGCAGGCCGACACTGGCTCCATGACGAGCAAACTCGCGGGCAATGGCTCGTCCGACGCCGGCCGACGCCCCGGTGACGACAACGACTTCAGCATTCCCTTTTCCGCGACTAAGTGATTTCACAGTCATCCTCCATTTATCGCATCTTGACCCTGCGTATCATCTTGCTCCAACCGTCGGATCGTATCCTTCGTGAGATGGGTTCATGGTGCCGTACCAAACAGCAAGCGCCAACAAGACTAACAGTAGGTAAAAGGTGAAACGAAATGCCCCTAAATACGGTGTGTCGAATACGCCGAATACATACAGCGCAATGACAATGACTGCCAGTAATAATAGGCCGGTGGTGAGTGTCAACATGGAAGCCTCCTGCTCAGCCAGTCTCGTTGCCGGCGTTGCTGCGTCAAGACCAAGATCGGATGTCAGGGCGATGTAGAACCAGCACGATGGGTTGTAGGGCCATACAATGGGGATATCGGAATTGGTTCCGTCGTTTGAATGGCTCGAGGTCACGTAGGCGTTCGCATCATTCATTTCCCGCGAAGGCGATCGTGCTGAGAAGCGCATTCTCCGCCTGGCGTGAATCGAGCCTTGTGTGTTGGACCACGATGGGCACGTCCGATTCGATCAGACTCGCAAAATCTCTATCCGACGGGATGGGCGCAGGATCCAATAAATCGTTGAACCGCACGTGCCGTGTCCGCTCGGACGGCACGACGATGCGGTAGGGTCCCACCGGCGGCTGATCGACGTAGTAAATCGTGATTGACACATGCGCGTCCTCTGGACCGGTGTTCAACAAGCACACCGTTTCATGGCTCGTCATCTGCGGATGCGGTCCTGTGCTCGTCGGAGGGATATACCCCTCGGCAATCGCCCATCGCTTTTTCCCTATTGCATTCATCAAATAGTAGAGCTGCAAGCCAAGTGCCTATCAGGACTGACCCCCGGTTAACGGGTTGGAGAGCAGACCTGCGGGAGGTGGAACTTCTGTCCGGTGGTAGACAAGTTGTCTGAGAATCTGGAGCCTGCGGTCAACATAACGCTAGGGAAACCCCCGTCTTTCTGATGCGGCCTATGACTTGCACTACTCACGTGCGATGGGCATTCACATCCATCATCCAGGCCGGCGTTTCTGAACGGGGATGAGGCTGATCAATCGTAAAGCCGGTGTCGTCATCGGGTTGACCGTCATTCTTACCTTTCCCGTGACCGTGGTATCCGGAGCCGGGTCACAAAAGAAGGGAGAAATTGAAACCCGATGCATCGTGGCGAGCCACAAAGTACCAGTGGAGAGGACGGGGGTGATCGGGGATAAGGGCGGCCCATCAATGACCCAAGTTCCCCGCTGACATACTCGTGGGGCGCTGTGATAGAGCGCACAGCTAATAGGTGGACTATGCAACAGAGTGCCAGCAGCACGCATGAATGTTTGAAGAGTGAGTTGATGTCTGCCGCGGATCAGGGGGGCCGCTGGGAACGGCAGGGCTCAGGGCTGACCGAATGGGTGAACGAAGTGGCGAGTGAATGGGTTCAACGGCATTTCTCTAATAACAGGAGGGCTTTCATGAAGACCACAATGACCGTGATTATCATGGCCTTGTTCACGTGTTTCCTCGTAGCGAACGGTCCCGTTTCGGCGGAGCCGACCGGGTCCTCGACCATTGCAGGTGGCAGTACGCCATCACCGGAAAAGATCCCACAGGACAAACGGACAGATCTTACTGGCGGCCAGCAAGGCGTTCCGGATGAGTATTCCACGACGCCGGTGCGTCAAGGGAAGCTGAAGGAAGTCAACGACAGCAAATTACTCAATCAGACTGTCACGAATCCGCAAGGGGAAAAGATCGGCAAGATCACCAAGGTCTTGAAGGACGAAACAACGCAGAATATCGAGTACGTCATGTTCCAACTACAGGACGCGCAAAGCGCCCGACCACTTCCTTGGAGCAAATTCCAGGAGAAGGGGGACAAGATCGTGTTGAATGCGACGAAGGAAGAGCTGCGTCCGAGCGTCAGTTCGAAGGATGCCAAGGACATGTCCCCCGACCTAGCATTGTTCATGGAAGAGATTGAACAGAAGAGAAACGAGCCTAAGGCGTCTGGCGGCGGGAACGAGCGCCCGAGTGGCGATCCTGGTTCACTCTCTGGTGCAGCGACAATGGGCGAGGATAAAGTCGGAAGTCATCGCAGCGCGCCTCCGACTCCGGCGCCTCAGTTTGAAAATGATGCGCAGAAAGGCAAGAAGTAACAGGCCGTATTCTGCGTCAGGTCAGGGTCACGCCCGATCGGTCCGAGTATTTGGATCGATCGTGGCGTGCCGGACCTCCACCCCGTTGCTGATCCCTCCGCCATAAAGTCCATCCTGCTCGGCGACGGGGACGACTGCAAGCTGTCCGTCCTCGAATCGTATACCCGGAAAGCGACAAAGCCGCAGGAATGCTTGTCCGATGGCAGGCGTAATTTGTCTAAAGTTTTGACGGACTGAAATAGACGCCGTACAAACGCGGCAGCGCTGGGAGATGTCCGGGTTTTACTCGGCCTGTCTCTTGCAGTGCTCTCCTTTTACCTGATCTGCAGGCATGAACGGCTAAGAACACGGCAAACTTTTCACACATGATCTACTGAAGGAGGAAAGACAATGAATGCACGACAGATAATGTTGGGTTCCGCTCTGCTCATGCTGGCCGGTTGTCAATCGATCGGGGGCGAAGGCATGCCCACGTTAACCCGCACCGGCGAAGTTAAGGACGTCATTATCCGTGATGTCGTCGAGCCGACATCAGTGACGGTCAATCCCGGCGATGAGGTTCGCTGGATCAACAAGCGTCAAGGCGATGTACGGGTCATATTCTTGAATCCTATGACGGAGAACCTCGCTTGCCAGCGAAATTTTGGTGGCATGATGGGATTTGGGACAAAGCGCAACGAGTATTCGGCCAAGTTGAGTCCTAATGACACGGCAAGCGTGTGTTTCCGCGATGCCGGCGAGGTGAAATATGTGGTGAGGGCGACGTCGGGCGATCCCATCGGCGAACAGAACATTGCTGGCACGATCCAGATCGGAGGAGATCGTGCTGCTGCTCGTGAATTCAGCCGAGAGAAACAGGAGCATCGTTCTGCCCAACAACAGCCCGAAGATGAAACGACGAGGGCCCGCTAGGGGAAACACGGGTCCGACTACTGGGGTTTGAGCGGTTCGTCAGCTAGAGAAATTACTAATGCCCTTCATCTCTAGCGTATGTTTTGATGGGCAACGTCG
>DASTQY010000452.1:0-6397 GCA_035761525.1 Nitrospira sp.
TTTCGGCGGTGCCCTTCGCGTTGATCGGAGGCGTGATCGCGCTGGTCGCCACTCATACGAACTTTAGCATTTCGGCCGCGGTAGGTATCATTTCCACCTTGGGGGTAGCGATCCTGGGCGGCGTCTTACTAATCTCCCGCATAGAAGACGGCCGTATGGCCGGACTGAATCTCCGCGAAGCGATCATCCAGGCGGCTGCCGTACAAATGAGACCGATTTTGATGGCGACGATCGGCGCGGCGATCGGACTGCTGCCCGCAGCCGTGGCGACGGGGATCGGCTCTCAGGCCCAGAAGCCTCTGGCCAGGGTGGTCGTCGGTGGGATGCTCACAGCCGCCTTCTTGATTCTGGTGGTGTTGCCGGTGTTATATGAAATGGTACATCGCCGAACGGACCACGACGATTAACGAAAGAGGATGATCGTGTACACGAGATTGAAATGGATGTGGGTCACAGTCGTCGTTATGGGTTTGGGCGTAGGTATTGGCGGACCCGAGCTGTTTGCACAATCAGGCCATCGCGGCCTGACCGTTCCCGTGCAAATTCCCTATGAAATGCCGCCCCCGTTTCAGGAGACTTCCCCTGCCGTTAGCGTCCCTCCCAATGCCAAACCCCTGACTCCGGAGGAACTCCAACGCGCGGAATCCCTGCTGCCGATGCTGGAGGGGAAGCAAGAATTCTGGGCCATGGGGGAGTTCGTCCACCTAGGGGAGCCGAGTGTACCCGTCCTTGTCAAAGCCTTGACAATGCCGGGGCCGAGGACTCGCTACAATGCAATTGAGACGTTATCGATGCTGAATGCGGCCTCGGCCGTCCCCGCGTTGATTGCCTCCGCAAAAAACCCGAACGAAATTCCCCGCGTAAGAGAGCATGCGCTGCGTGTGGCGATCCGTCTGGATGCCTCGAAGACGCCGGAGGCTATCCAGTCGATGGCCAACGATCAAAATTCTTCGATCAGAAAGGCAGCGGCTTTCGGCTCGCGTTATGTCCGAGACAAAGCGGTCGTACCGGTGCTCATCGGGATGATCGCGGATGATGAACGCTTTGTCGCCCTGTCCGCCGTCCAATCGCTCTGGATCCTGACGCTGCATGAGACCGAATTCCACGATTGGGAGGCGTCCACGAAAGCCGATCGCCAGGAATGGATGCAGGAGTGGACGGAGTGGTGGTCAGGACAGAAGGAGACCTTTCAGATTCCAGAACCTCGGCGGCGCTCGTAATAGACGCCGTAGGTGCCGTCTGCTGTAAGTATGTTTCAACATGTTGCGGCTCAAAAAAACGGTGTGTTATACGTCATGCAAGGCATTAACCAAGAGGCTGTGGCGAGGCAAATGTAATGGCTGTCCTCCCGATCGCAAAACTGGGAAATCCTGTCCTGCGTAAGATTGCGGCTCCCGTGGACCCGCGCGAGATACGCACCAGGGAATTCCAGCAGCTCATCGATGACATGTATGAGACCATGCTGGAAGAGCCGGGCATCGGTTTGGCGGCGCCGCAAGTCTCGAGGTCCATCCAACTGGTCGTCATGGCCTGCGAAGGCGAGGGCGGGTTTCCCACGACCACGCTGATTAATCCGACGATTGTGTATTATGGTCCGCAGCAGGTTGAAAACTGGGAGGGTTGTTTGAGCCTGGACGGCTTACGCGGGAAAGTGACCAGACCGGCCCTCGTGCGAGTGAAGGCGTTGGACAGAAACGGCAAGCCACTCGACATTGAAGCCGACGGACTCTATTCGGTTTGTATCCAACACGAGATGGACCATTTGATCGGGAAAGTCTTTGTTGACCGGATGACGGATCTGTCCACGCTTACCCAGTTGAATGAGTTCGACAAGTTCTGGCGGAAAGAGCCTACCCCTGTCATCTGAGCCATCCTTCGATCGATCGCTGTGAAAACGCTATTGCGAGTCCTCCAGTATCTTCGCCCGCATCGCCCGATGGTGATCGGCACCTTTCTGTTTGCAGGACTGACGACGGCGTTCGAGCTGGTCCCGCCCTGGCTGATTAAGGTGCTCATCGACGATGTCATTCAGGCCGGTAAGACTCAGCTCCTGTCGCTGGTCTTCGTCGGACTCTGCGCCGCCTACGTGCTGCGTAGTGTGTGTGCCTCAATGAGAATCAAGCTGAACAACAGCCTGGAGCAGCAGATCGTTCACGACCTGCATGTGCAGGTCTTCGGCGCCTTGCAGCGTCTGTCGATCAGTTTTTTCGAGAACCGCCCCACGGGCGAGATCATGTCGCGAGTGCTCAACGATACGGAGCACATGCAACGGATTTTCGTTGACGGCCTGGAAGAGATCATCACTGCGGGCTTGACGTTGATCGGTATCATGGCCGTTCTCTTTTGGCTCAACTGGAAGTTGGCAATGCTCGCGTTGGTGCCGATTCCTCTTCTTGTGCTCGGAGCAATCGCCTTTACGAAACGAATACATAAGTATTACCGGAAAATACGAAAAGGATCAGCGGAGTTGAACGCTCTGCTGCAAGATACGCTCGCGGGGATTCGCGAAACGATGGGGTTCAATCGGCAGCCCTATGAAGAGGACCGTTTCGGCCGTAAGAGCGACCAATGCCGCAAGGATACGCTCAAAGCGATGTACCTCTGGTCCTATTACTCACCGGGTATGATGCTCGCCGGCAGTCTTGGAGCGGCGCTTGTCCTGTGGAACGGCACGCACGAGGTCCTCGAACAACATCTCTCCGTCGGCGAGTTGGTGATGTTCATGTCCTACCTCGCCTTATTCTATGTGCCCATCAATCAGATTCATTCGGTCAATCACATGTTGCAGCATGCCCTTGCAGCAAGCGAACGGGTGTTTGAAGTCCTGGACATCGTTCCTGAAGTGAAGGATGAGCCGGGGCTCCGGATTCCGGCGCCTCGGCTGACCGGTGAAATCGCCTTTCGCAGCGTACACTTTCATTATCGCCCAGATGCACCCGTCCTATACGACGTGTCGCTCATCGTGCGAGCCGGCGAGAGAGTGGCGCTCGTTGGTCCAAGCGGTGCTGGGAAGAGTACGACTCTAAAGCTGCTGACCCGTTTCTACGATGTCACGGGAGGGGAGATCACCATCGACGGGCACGACCTTCGAGAGATGCCGCTCGCTTTTCTCCGCAGCCAGATCGGCCTTGTCCAACAGGAACCGTTCCTCTTCAACGGCACGGTTCGGGAGAATATTTTGTACGGCAACCTCTCGGCGAGTCATGACGAGGTGGAAGCGGCTGCCACAGCGGCACGTGCCCACGAATTCATCGTCAATCTGCCTGAAGGATACGATACCTGGATCGGGGAGCGCGGGGTGAAGTTGTCAGTCGGTCAGCGACAGCGCGTGTCGATTGCCCGGGTGCTCTTAAAAGATCCTCCGATTGTGATGTTCGATGAAGCGACGTCCAACATCGACACCGAGACGGAAGTAAAGATTCGAGAAGCGCTGGAGGAGCTCACCAAAGATCGGACAACGATTGTCATCGCCCATAGACTTTCGACCGTTCACGGGATGGACCGGATCATCGTGCTGGAGCATGGCCGTGTTGTCGAGGAGGGTCCCCATGAGCTGCTTATCACCCGTGGCGGTGTCTATGCGGGACTTTATGAGGCCCAGTTCCAGATTTAGGAAGATCTTATGTCCCGTCACAGACTACGCCTGACGGCATTCTTATGGTCTTGATCTACGAAAACGATCCGCTGGATAATGAAGATGCTCGCGGACGGTTCTATCATGTCTGTCGAGGGCGGATCGTGCGCACGGAGATCCAAATACCATCGGATGCGACAGTGTACGAATGCGCTGTCTGCGGGATTGACCTGGAGCCAGAAGATTTCTGGCTCGCCCGACAGAAAGGATCGGTGTAGACGAGATGGCTCGCAGTGCAGGCAGAAAAACCGTTGCGGTCATGCGGGGACTGATGATGTTGTGTGACAGTTGCTATGACCAAGTCCTCGCAGAACACCTGACCGACCACAAGAATTTCGTGCAAAACTACGAGGCCCTGTTCGACACCATTTGTCCGGGATGTACCGACATCAATCGTCCGTTGGTCGACGACATGCTGGGCAGCTCGGAATAGGGTGACTGCGAGGGTGAGGGTCGACCGACCGCTACATCAGAATGAAAGGTCGTCCTGCAAGGCTGCAGCGAGCGAAAATCTGAGACGCACTCCGTTCGGTACGTTGAAGGTTTGAGCGACGCGAGAACGCAGCCTGGTGAAGACGTTTGCTAAGCGCTGGGGTGGCCCGGGCTAGAAAACCTTTCTCAGCTTCCTGTCTATTTACACTCCTTCCCGTTGAAGTACATGCAGGTCGATTCTCCTGATTTCACTTTCCACGTTTTCACGAGCGGCATCTGACCATCGCCTCGCATTTCAACGACGAAGTCCACTAAACCCGAAATCGGCAGCTTCTCCATGTGCGGCTGAGCGGCAGCCGGGACGTCGATGTAAAACACGGAACCGAGTGTGGAAATCAGAATGCGATGGTTGTCTTTGTCGACCTGGATGACGGGACTGTAATAACTCTTGTCCTCTGCCAGTCCCGGGCGGGCAAGTAGCAGCACTACGAAAGCGAGAAGAATCGTACGCATGTAGGCCATGACGATCACTCCTTCTCAAAAAGGGTCGAAGATGGCGTCATTATACGCACCGGTCTAAAAAGAAGGAAACTGCTATTTCGAACCGGCGGGTGAGAGGGATCAAGTTACAGGGTGACGACGTCGGCGGAAGAGACCGAGCCGTTTTTGATCCAGTAAGCCCGCACGTCTGGACGAGCCTTGTCCATCAACGAAATGAGCATGTAGATCGGCAGGGTCAAATTAAGCCGGCTCCAGTTCTCTTCCCACTCGTTCGCAATTTTGATGTCGGTGACCGATGGTCTTGCCGGATCGTGAGGGTGCGAATGATAGACTACTTGTAGTGTCAACCCGTTTTTTCTCATGTCTTTCACCGCCTGAAACATCTCTTGGGCATCCATGATGAACGCAACCTCCGCCCGCTCTTCCGGCGATAGCCGTGAAAGATGGTTCAGCTTGGCCTCATCGAAGGAAGCCGCTTCGGAAGCGCCGTCCAGACTCACCACATTTTTGATCCGATAGAGCTGCGTCACAGTTTTGTCTGTGCCGGCCAAAAATCCACAGCACTCGTACGGATCGAGCTCACGCGCGTGAGCGATAAGGTCGTTGATAACCTGTCGAGGAATGGTCAGATCGGACACGTTATATCGAGCAGCTGACGGTGTAATCGGTGCTCAGATCCTTGATGCGAGGATTTGGGCCGCAGAGAGGACACCCCGGGTCTTTCGGGCGACTGACCTTCCTGAACTTCATCTCCAGGGCGTCGTAGATGAGCAGCTTGTCAGCGAGCGTCTCGCCGATGCCGAGTATTTCCTTGATCGCTTCGGACGCCTGTAAGATTCCCATTGTCCCGGCAAGCACACCGAGCACGCCGGCTTCCTGGCAATTGGGAACCAGACCTGCAGGCGGGGGTTCGGGATAGAGGCAGCGATAACAGGGATAGCCGGCATGAGGCTTGATCGTGGTCAATTGGCCTTCGAAGCGGAACATGCTGGCTGAGACCAATGTGGTTTTAGCAAAGAAGCAGGCATCATTAACCAAAAACCGTGTCGTAAAATTGTCCGAGCCGTCCAGGACCACGTCATATTGCTTGACCAACGAGAGGATGTTGTCGGCATCCACCAGTTGGTGATACGCATGAATGGTGATCTCCGGATTGATCGCCGCAAGCGTTTGTTTGCCTGACTCCACCTTGGGCCGTCCGACCGTCGCCGTAGAATGGAGGATCTGCCGTTGCAGGTTGGAGAGGTCAACCACATCGCCGTCGACCAGTCCAATCGTGCCGATGCCGGCCGCCGCCAAATACAATCCGGCAGGCGATCCCAGCCCTCCGGCTCCGATGAGGAGCACTTTGGCCTTGCTGAGTTTCAACTGGCCCTTGCCGCCGACGTCCTGCAGGATGATGTGACGGCTGTATCGCTCGATCTGTTGCTCAGTAAGTTCCATGCCTCAATTCACCGGTTACGGGGGCGCACGCCAGGCGTGAGCTATTCGACCACGTTCAATTCGATCGGATCAACGACGCAGCCTTTGTGACGGAGTCCCTGGATCGCGCGCTCGACTTCCGCTGTCTCTCCCGACAACTCGACATCGACCCATCCCGTTGTTTCTCGCACATCGGCCCGGCGCACGTTGGTCACGACGTTAAATTCACGTCCGATCTGATAAATAATCGGCTCTTTGACCTTGTCTTCCGGAAAGCGGACATGGAAGCGGAGGTGTGCCATTATCGACCTCCTGCAATGGCGGGAACAATTGACACTTCGTCGCCGGCTGTGAGCGATGTGTCTTTTCCCTTCAAAAAGCGAATGTCTTCCTCATTGACATAAATAT
>DASTQY010000453.1:0-7950 GCA_035761525.1 Nitrospira sp.
TTCATCCCCCACGCGGCGTCGCTGCGTCAGGCTTTCGCCCATTGCGCAATATTCCTTACTGCTGCCTCCCGTAGGAGTCTGGCCCGTGTCGCAGTGCCAGTGTGGCTGATCATCCTCTCAGATCAGCTACCCGTCGATGCCTTGGTGAGCCGTTACCTCACCAACAAGCTGATAGGGCATGAGCCCATCCAAGAGCGCGATACCCACGGTATCGCTTTCCTTCCGAAACCGCAGTTCCGGAAGCGTACGCGGTATTAGCCAACCTTTCGGCTGGTTATCCCCCACTCGAGGGTAGGTTACCCATGTAGTCCTCACCCGTTCGCCACTGTACATGTGTATTGCTACACATTCTCGTTCGACTTGCATGTCTTAGGCGCGCCGCCAGCGTTCGTTCTGAGCCAGGATCAAACTCTCATATAGGTGTTGCTTAAATTTGGACCAAGGGCCACCACTTCAATACACCTTACACCTTGCTCAACGTCCTCTATTCAGTTGTCAAAGAGCGATCGCGTTCATCACGCGAGCCGCGCACTATACAGCGCACGGCATACCGTGTCAAGGGACATGCTCGGAGCTAACGCTTCGGGTAGTTTCCCCTTAGAACCGCACCGTGACGCGCCGTCAGACGGTGGTCAACAGGCAGGATCACTGAAACGGAACTAACCTTATATCAATCGGATCGAACGGAGTCAAGAGGGTTCGCGACCAGTCCCGTTCGCCCCGCGCACCATAATCCGCACGAACTCCCAGTCAAACCCCGCTGACAATTGATGATAATCCTTCTAAACGAGTCAACGCTCGGGCTCAACGCTCGGCGGCGCAGTTGTGGCCACCTTAATAATGGTAAGAAATCCCTCCCACGATATGATTCACGCTGTATACGCCCTCGAACCCAACGAGTCCTTGGACTCCGGCGAAATTGAACGTTGCCCGGTTGTACTTGTACTCCGTGAACAGGGCAATCCGATCGGTGACGTAATACCTGACGCCGGCCAAGGCATTGAATCCCGGGACAAAGTTCGCATGAGCCGAGAAGGCGCTATTTGAGATATCCACCCAATAGATACCCAAACCGACCCCTGCATACGGCTGCAGCCGACAAAATTCCGTGACATAGTGGAAGGCAAATCGTTCCGTGACCTGTTCTGTTTCTACATGTTTCTTCTCGCAGGCAAACTGCGCTCGGGCGATTGCATTGATGGCCAACGTCGTCACGCGCATATGGCTGCCGGCTGCCGCTCCCTGCTGCTCGATGTGGGGTGTCGTGTTAAACAATTCGGCTTCCACGCCAAACCAGTTCAGCGCCTCAGGGAAAAACCCGCCAGCTTTCGCACCGACCACAGCAGAATTAGCCAGGCTGCCGTTGCCGAAACTGACCCCGCTGAATGCCCCCGTGCCCTCCGCGTCAAATTTCCCACCGAACGTGTAGCCGCCAAATCCAGCAAAGTAGCCTTCTGTGGGCCGCACAATGACCTGTTCGGATTGCATGCCGAGCGCCGAAGGTGGTGTCTCCGGATTCGCCGTCGTGCGTTCGGACGCTCGAGGTTCTTGTTGTGCAGAAAGTTGACCAAAGGCCACGGGGTCGCTGACGGCGAGCAGCGTGCACACCATCACGAGTATGACGAGATGTTTTGCGCAACGCACTCTCGTCATAATCGGGATTCGGCACACGTCAAAGATCGAGAGTGCATGGTCAGCGTTGGGGCTCATGAACGAGAACCGCTGATGGCTGACGAGAGTTGATACTTCGTGGATCCGGAAGATTGTTTTCCGGATGGTCCGTCACCGACCACCCACCGCCAAGCGCCGAATAGAGCTGGACGATTGAGACGAGTTGGCCTTGCAGCGTACGAGCCAACGCCAATTCCGATTCAAAAAGACTTCGCTGGCTCGTCAGCACGTCGAGGTAACTTGCCCGTCCACCTTGATACCGTTGCTCAGCGAAATGAAACGCCGATTGCAGTGCTGCCACTTGTTGCTCTTGAGCTTCCCGCTGCTCCCGTGTCTTTTGCACTGAGATGAGCGCATCCTCTACTTCTCTCAAGGCATTCACGATCGCCTTTTCATATTGAAGCGCAGCCTGCTGCGCTTTGGTTTCGTTGACCGTGACCTGGTAGCCCAGCGCCGTGGCGTTCAGCAACGGTCCCGCCAGATTCGCGCTGATGTTCTGAATGAACAGGGGTCCCAACTGATTGCCGTTGAGATTCGCATTGGCTCCAGCCAATGACCCGCCTAATGCAAACTGGGGAAAGCGGTTTGCTTGCGCCACGCCGATACCGGCCGTCGCCGAGGCCAGCGTGTGTTCAGCCTGGAGCAAATCGGGTCGCCGTTGTAAGAGTTCGGACGGTAAACCCGCAGGCACCTCCGGGGGGATGGGCTGTTCCGTCAATTTCAGACCGCGAGTAATTGACGCAGGTCTCCGCCCCAGCAGCACGCTTAAGTGATTTTCCGTCTGCACGACTTGCTTCTCGAGTTCCGCAAGCTTTGCCGCAGTGCCCGCGCGCTCCGCCTCGAACCGATCGAGGTCCAGCTTCGGGATATAGCCCTGTTTAAATTTCAGCTGAGACAGCCGGACAGATTCTTCCCAGGTTTTCAACGTCCGCTTGGTAATGTCCACTTGCAAATCGAGCGATCTCAGAGAAAAGTAGGCTTCACTGACGCTTCCTACCAAGCTAAGAATCACCGCCCGCTGATTTTCTTCCTGTGCCAAGAGTTGTCCCTGCGATGACTCCACCGCGCGGCGTAGCCGACCCCAGAGATCAATCTCCCATTTCAAACTGCCGAAGCCGATGGTGTTGGAAAAGGTCGTATTGTCCCCCCCCGTTGTCCCCGGCAACACAATCGCTCCGCCTCCGCCTGGAATGGTCGTGGCGTTGCCTCCCTGTGTTTGATACAGAAACGCCGTGCCCCCATAGGACAACGCTGGTGCCAAGTCCCATCGCGTCATCACGAGCTGAGCACGATATTGTTCGACCGAAGCGACGGCTGTCCTCACATCCTGATTCTCTGTAAGGGCAATTCGAATCAGTTCTTGCAGTTCCTTATCTTTGAGAAGATCCCACCAGGCCAAATTCGCAATGGATTCAGCCGTTGAGGTCGGGACGCGCCAGGAATCGGCCTTTGGAGTTTCTGGACGCACATAATCAGGCCCCATCTTGCAGGCGCTCACCATGAACACCAGCATCCCAACGCCTGCGAGAGAGGCGGATTGCCAGGAATATGTTCCCATGTCATGACTCCTTAATAGCTTTCGCCTTCACGAGCGTGAGTCGGAGACAACGCGGGTCGGGGCGTCTGCCGAGACGGTTCTCCATCGCCGGCTTTCTGAGAAGGAGGGAGCGGGGGTACCTCGCTGTGGGGCGTCCCTCGATGCACGAGACTCTCGACGACGTAGAATGTGACCGGAACGAGGAAGATCGCAATGACGCTCGCGGCCAGCATCCCCCCGAAAACAGTGAGTCCCAGCAGGACTCGCCCGTGCGCTCCGGCTCCCGTGGCAAGCACCAGCGGAAGCACGCCGAGAATAAATGCGAAGGCCGTCATCAAAATCGGACGGAGTCGCAATCGCGCCCCCGCCAAGGCGGCCTCAGCGATCGACTTACCCTTTTCAAATTCCACTTTGGCAAACTCTACGATGAGGATCGCATTCTTCGCAGCCAATCCGATCAACATGACCAGTCCGATCTGGGTAAAGACGTCGTTCTCGCTGGCCTGTGGCGCCACCAGCTTCAGCAGCCACAAGGCGGCGAACGCGCCGAACACGGCGATCGGTGTGCCGAGCAGTACGCTGAATGGGAGAGCCCAGCTCTCGTACTGCGCCGCGAGGATCAGAAACACGAAGAGAAGCGAGAACCCGAAGATCACCGTCGCGGGGACGCCCTCCGCGGCAGCTTTCTCTTGGAAGGACATCCCCATGTAGTCGAGGCCCATCCCGCCTGGCATCGTGCTCGCGAACACTTCCTCTACCGCCTTCATCGCCTGTCCCGAACTGTATCCCGGCGCCGCCCCTGCAATCAGTTGCGCCGAGCGATACTCGTTGTATCGCATGGTGAACTCCGGACCATGGAAGATGTCCATCGTCACCAAGGCTGAGAGTGGGACCATATCGCCGTTCGCGTTCCGGACGTAAAACTGCCCGACATTTTCTGCCTGCGTGCGAAACTCACCTTCCGCCTGCACGTAGACCTGCCAGACCCGCCCGAATCGGTTGAAGAAGTTTACCATCACGCCGCCCATGAAAGACTGCAGCGTCTGGTAGACATCGGAAAGGTTCACGCCTTGCTTCAAGACCTTGTCACGATCCACTCTGGCAAATACTTGGGGGACGGCGGGAATAAATGTCGTGTCCACTCTCGCAAGCTCAGGGCGCTTCCTGGCCGCCTCCATAAATTTCTGCGTATGGTCTGCGAGGAATTCGATGTCCCGGCCCATTCGGTCTTCCAACACAAAGGACACACCGCCGGACGTTCCAACTCCTGGGATCGCCGGCGGTGGAAAGAGGAACGCTTTGGCCTCTGGTAATTCAGCAAGACGCGAGTTGACATTCTTGAAAATGGCAGGAAGCTGTTCTTCGGACTTCTTCCGCTCTTCCCAAGGAGCGAGTGTGACGAAGAAAAACGCGTTGTAAGTGGTGCTCACTGTGCTCAAGAGACTGAAGCCGACGATTGTGGAGACATACTCAATGCCGGGTGTCGACTTTAAAATGGCCTCGATCTTCCTGCAAACCTCATCCGTTCGCTGCAGAGACGACGCTTCCGGAAGTTGAACATTCAAGTACACATAGCCCTGATCTTCCATGGGAAGGAAACCGCTTGGCAGCTGTGAACCAAGCCAGACGGCTACGATCGTGACCAACAGCAAAAACACCATCGAGCGCCCGGCTTTTCGAATGAGGTGGCCGCAGACGCTCACATATCCATCCGTGGCGCGGCCGAACCATTTGTTGAACCAGCCGAAGAAGAGACCGAGCGGCCCCCGCGCCGGCTTTCTTGGCCGCAGCAAAAGTGCTGAGAGCGCTGGACTCAGCGTCAGGGCGTTGAACGCCGAAATCACCACCGACAGCGCGATGGTTACCGCAAATTGTTGATAAAGACGTCCCGTGATTCCCGGTATGAATGCCGTCGGAACAAACACGGCCGCCAAAATAAGTGCGATGGCGATCACCGGCCCTGAGACTTCTTCCATCGCCTTGAGGCTGGCTTCCTTCGGAGACATGCCGTGTTCGATGTGATGCTCAACCGCTTCGACCACCACAATGGCGTCGTCGACGACCAGGCCGATAGCCAGGACCAGGCCGAACAGCGAGAGCGTGTTGATGGAAAACCCCATCAACGGAAAGAGGGTAAAGGTCCCGATCAGCGAGACAGGGACGGCCAGCAATGGAATCAGCGTCGCGCGCCACCCTTGCAGGAAAATGTAGACGACGATAATGACAAGAATCAGGGCTTCGAACAGCGTATGAACGATCTCGTTGATGCCTTCCCGCACCGCCTGGGTAGTATCGAGGGCCGTGACATAGTCCAGATCGGGTGGGAACTGTGCTTTCATCTCCTCCATCAGCTTGGTCGCGGCATCCATCGTTTGAATGGCATTGGAGCCTGGAAGCTGATAAATGGCAATGAGCGCGGCGGGTTTGCCGTTCATCCGGCCGACGATGTTGTACATCTGCGCGCCGAGCTCGATTCGGGCCACGTCCTTAAGCCGGACCATGGATCCATCCTGATTCGCACGGACCACGATATTCCCGAATTCTTCTTCGGATTCGAGGCGGCCCTGTGAGCGCACACTGTAGGTAAACTCTTGTCCGGGCGGCACCGGTTCGGCCCCCACCTGCCCTGCGGGATTCACCGTGTTTTGAGCCTTGATGGCATTCGTGATCTCCGTCACCGTAATGCCCAGCTTGGCGAGATGGTCAGGCCGCACCCAGAATCGCATGGCATACTGGCCGGCTCCGAAAATCTGGACCTGTCCGACGCCGGGCACACGCGTCATGGGATCGTTAATGTTCACGTAGCCATAGTTCGCCAAGAAGGTAGCGTCGTAGGTGCCGTTTGGTGAATAGAGAGAGAACAAGGCAAGCGGACTCGTCGTGGCCTTCTTAATGGTGACGCCGAAATTCTTGACGTCGGCAGGCAATTGAGATTCAGCCTGGGTATAGCGCATCTGCGTCAGGATCTGATCGTCGTTGGGCCTTGTGTTGATATCGAAGTTGACTCGCAATGACATCTGGCCATTGTTCGCGTTCACCGAATACATGTAGAGCATGTTGTCCACGCCGCTCATCAATTGCTCGACCGGAGTGGCAACCGATTTTTCCAGCGTGACGGCATCGGCTCCGACGTAGGTGGCTTGCAGCAAAATCTCCGGCGGCGCGATGTTCGGAAACATCGCGATCGGAAGCTGCACCATCGCAATGACGCCGAGAATCACCATGATGATGGAGATCACCATGGCAACAATCGGCCGATTAATGAAGAATTTCGCCATAGGATTGAAGACTGAGTTGAGAAATGAGGATCAGACCAGCGTTACATCATCCAAGTTTTTCTTCCTGCTGGTCTTGGAACGGTTTGGGATCGACGGTCATCCCCGCTTTGACTTTTTGCAACCCTTCGACCACGACTCGCTCCCCGGCCTTGAGTCCGTGATCAATGATCCACAAACTTCCGGACCGCTGGCCAACCTTGACTGGACGAATATCCACCTTGTTGTCCGGACTGACAACCGCCACCTGGTAACTGCCCTGCATCTCCGTGACGGCACGCTGCGGGACGAGGATCGCACCCTCCTTGGTCTTGGTCACCGCCCTTACTCGGGCGAATTGTCCGGGCCTTAACAGATTGTTGGGATTAGGGAACAACGCCGCCACCCGGATGGTCCCGGTCTTCGTATCAACCTGGCGGTCCACCAGATAGAATTGTCCTTTATGCGGATAGATCTTCTCTCCGCCGAGGACCAATTCGAGGAGCGCCCCGCTGTATTCCTTCCCCTCTTTGCGATCTTTATAGCCTTGCTGCACTTTATCTGCTGCCTCGAAATATTCCTGTTCGCTGACCGGGAAATAAACCCTGATCGGATCCAGCGTGGACATCGAGGTCAACTCGGTGCTGGCATCGATGAGGTCACCGATTTGAGCTTTTGAAACGCCGACGACTCCATCGATCGGAGCGGTGATTCTCGTCCATGACAGGTTCAGCTTCGCCTGCTCGACGGCCGCTTTCGCTGCTGCAACCATACCCTTGGTTGCGGCGTGCGCCTGGATGGAATCATCGAGCTCCTTTTGGCTGATGGCGCCTTCCTTCGCAAGGGGCGTGTCGCGCTCGACGTCCTGTTTCGTTTTCGTGAATTGCGCTTGGGCCTTCGCCAGATCACCCATCGCCTGGTCGAGAGCTGTGCGGAATTTACTCGGATCGAGTTCGAAGAGTAGATCGCCCTTCTTCACGAAAGACCCTTCTGTATAAGGCCGTTTCATGAGATACCCGCCGACCTGCGCACGAATAAGCGCATTGTTTGAGCCGTCCGTGGTCCCAACCCACTCCATTTGAATCGGCACGTCTTTCTGGATGACGGTTGCGACCTCGACTTGCACGGAGGGAGGAGGAGGGGCAGAAGCCGTTTCACCCTTGCAGTGAACGAACGCCGCTGGAGACAGGCTTACCAGGACCAATGCCGCTGATCGAGCCAGGAGACGCCCTCTGTGTGCATGGTCCATACGCGCTCCGGCAAATGAGGAAGGGGGTGTTTCTTATACGCTCGCCCTCCCGAAGTCGTCAAGACGGGCGTGCTCGACCATTCATATCACGTTGTCCGCTTGAGACTCAGCATGTAACTCGTGAGGTCTTGGAGTTCCCCCTCCGTCAATGGAAACTTCGGCATAATCGAGCCAGGCGATACCGATTGCGGATCACGGAAGTGCTTGATGTGCCATTCCCTGTCTGGCCTTGCGTCCCC
>DASTQY010000454.1:0-4235 GCA_035761525.1 Nitrospira sp.
GAAATGGCGCAACGGCTCCAGGCCCCCATGCCTGAAGCATCTTTCCGTAGTCGACGATGCGCTCATCCTTGGGTCGCTGCAAGGAGAAGCTCACATCATCGCTCCGCACACCGCACCAGACGATGAACCGAATCTTGGTCGGCTGATTTTCAGGCGCATAAGTCTCGGTGGCGCAATCGGGCAGGAACTGATCCTGCGTTGAACCGGCCGCCGAACTGGCCAAGAATGCCGCTATGAGCACGAGACCAAGCGTGGTGAAGGTGAGGTTCAAGGCCCTGTTTATCGGCCGGTCCACAACGTCAATTTGCTTTCAATCGAATCCGAAATGGGGCTTGTCCTTCATTCCCGGACGCATCGACGACACCAACGCGGCCGGTGACCACGACTTTCCTTCCTTCAGCCGCAGCCAACCTTGCCACCCTGAGCACCTGCGGCCGGACTCGAACACGAAGCGCAACCTGCCCGCCGGCAGCAATCGGCTTGCGCACGGTGCGCATTCCGTAGCCTCGACCGCCCGAGCCTCCCTTGTTCTTGATCTGTAGATCTCCCGAGGCTCGAGTGACCCCCGCCTCATTGGAACTCACCCGGACCACGACGTGGCCGGAGGAAAGGAACGCCTGCCGTTTGGCATATCGCGACCTAGTGGTGGGCGGCACAAGGTCACGTCCGCACAGATGCTGATCTCCAGGATGATTCGGAAAGCAATCCTGAGAGAGGTCACCGTATCCATCGCGGTCGACATCCGGCTCGATCTCGGCGTCCAGCAGGAGCTCCACGCCTTCTTCTTCGTCCCACTCCGCCGACTCCGGATCGCCCCACCACAGATCGGCCCTCCCAATCCCAGGTTCGGCAAATGCAATCGGGGCGCCAGCTTCCTCAACGCTCCGATTCTCGATGGCGATCCTTAGGCCGAGAGGCTGCCCCGCGGTGACCGCCAACCTTTCGGCAAACGTGTAGCGGGTACCCGGCTCACCCAAGGGAAGCTCGACCTCTGGGCCTTTTTCCATATATCCGGGTCCCTGAGTAGCCCGGAGCGCCATCGTGACCTTCCCCGTACCAGGCAACGCCGGCCCACTGACGACGGACCAACGGACGACGATGCCGTCGAAGGGCACTCTGAGACCTCCACCAGCAGTGTGACTAGACGAGAGACTGGCCTGGCCAACGGTGCACACTTGGGGTTTCGGTTCAAACACCTGGAATTTGCACACCGAGGCGTTTGAAGGCGCGCCCAAATTGCTACCTATGGTGTCGGCGTTGACCGTACTCGCTGCCGACAGCAAAATCGCAAGCGCGCCAATGATGGTTCTTGCCCCTGCTTTCATCATTCTCCTTGACCCCGTTTGAGCTTCACATGATGCGAGATCTCCTTCAGGGGAACCATCGCTTTTCGCCACACCTTGGAAGCTCCGAACTCTTTCAAGCCACCCATTAGGGTCCAAGGCTATTGCGGACGAACCTGGAACAGAGCACTTCGATGCGCTGCCTTTCGCTCAATCTGTACGGGAACGGTAAAGCGGTAGCGGCCCGCAGGCTGACTGTCGGGAACGGTAAACCGGAAGCAAGTACTGAGCTCACCTGGATTTAGTATCCCGAGCTTTTTGGGCCATGGTCCCTTGGGGCTGGCGGGATCCAGAGACCATTTCCCATGCACCAATCTTTCGATCCTTAAAGCAACGCCGTATCCTGCCTTCCTCTTGCCTCGATTGAAAAGTCGCGCAGTAGCGACTCCCCCAGGATCTACCACGTCGTTCTTCATTGCCAGGGACACGTCCTGAGTTCTTGATCCCGTGGCTCGCTCTTCCATCCTGCGCAGGTCCGTCGTTTGGCAAAAAGAACTTTCAGATCGTGAGTCTGCGGGCACAGGGGAAGCGAGCAAAACTGCTAATACGGCCATTCCAGCCACCCAAGCAGAAATAAATGTGCCACTAGCCCTCATTTCGCCGCCACAATGCTGAGGGCTCCCATGCCTGGCGCCGCAAGAATGCCTGGGACCCCGTTATTCGGCGCTCCTGGAACGGGCAGCAGCGGAGTCACATTGGTTTCTCTCCATTCCGCTGGCCCTTCCGGCCCTGAGGACGTGAGGCCAACCGCCGCACCCGTCATCAGATCCCAAACTGGACCGCCACTATTTCCTTCTGGTCCGGCAGCTTGGACGTTGAACTGCAACATCACACGACCGTTGTATTCGACTTCTTCAAACAATCTCACACGGCCGCATGAGGCAGTCCCTGAGGTAATGCCGGTCGTACACACAATCATGTTTTCTTTCAGCGGTGCGGCCCCATGAATCTTCTGGGTGTAGAAGTTCTCAACCTGAATCCACTTCGGAACCAAGCCAGGTTCCTTCAACTTGACTGCCTGACCATCCGTACCATATCCGTTGAAGTTGACCCCAAAGCCAGTCCTCGTCATATTGCCGATTCGCACCTCTTTGTATTGTCCCTCACTATTCAGACCAGTGCGAAACACAGGCTCACCAACGGTTTCGAAGCAGTGAGCGGCAGTTAGACCGAAGTACAGAACTACCGCTTCGCCGTTGCTTTTTTCACCGGTGGATTCTCTCGCTCCGAAGCCGAGGGTGCACTGCCAGTGGTCATCTACAACACGATCACCAGCGCGCATCGGGCCACTCAGGCGTTCTCTGACGTCCTTGGGCTCATCAGCATTCGCTAGATACCTCACCGAGATGGGTGCTGACTGGCCATACCAGCCATTGACGGCTGACTGAACGAGCGGAACATTGCTCGCCCCTACGTCAACGGCATTCGTTCTGCTGTTGACCACGACCTCGGTGATTGCAGGTTCATTTATGCGCCGACTTCTTAGGTCGGTCGCGAGTGCTTCTAGAGTTCCCAAGCTGTGGCCTGGGGAAGCCTGAAAGGCTTGGATCCGGTCTGACGGCAAGAAGGGCATATCGCTCTTGAAGAGATTAACCAAGTTTTCTTGATTATTAGTAAAGCCGAGCCGGACAATCCCGCCAGCCCGATCATCTACGTAGTAGCCCGCATACGTATTCTCGACACCAGAGCTATTTACCCACTGCTTCAAGTGGGTGGACGCTTGATCGACATAGGACTGCCGGTATTCCAGCTCGGCTGCATCCAGCGCCCGCAGCGGAACTCCCCATTTTTCATTCGTTGCCCGCGCAACTTCCCCCGCTGGCGTCAGGGGGTTATTCCAATCCCCCATCAGTTCGAAGACACGGTCGTTGATCGCCAGCTCGTCGCCTTTGAGGTCTAGGTCGAGGCCGAATTCTTCGCGGAACCTGAGGATGTCGCCGAAACGTGGGGGTTCTTCGGCTTCGGGATCAGGTGGGGGCGTGTAGGGGATGTTGACCCAGAAGCGTTGGCTGCTGGCTTCGCCGAGGCGGTCGGTGGCGATTACTTCGAGGTAGACGATGCCCGGGGGCCAGTTGCCGGTTTCGGTGACCCACTCGTTGGTCTCCGTGACGCATTCGGTGGGTTTTTCGGGGTCGTAGGAGCAGGTGCGTTCGTCGACGAGCTGGTTGTTGTTGGCGATGACCTGGATCGAGGCGACGCCCTCCTCGTCGTGGGCCTGGATGACGAGGTTGTGGACGCCGGTCGAGATCGGCGTGCTCGTTTCCCGGTTCTGGAACAGGGTGCCGGCGACGTCGTCGAAGACCGGCGGCTGTTTTGCGTTCCACCATTTGAAGATCGAGCCGTCGGCGGCGATGTCATAGGTGGTGGCCGGCGCGTCGGGCGGAGTGACCGTGGTCCGGTGCGGTTCGTCGGACCAGCTGAAATGGGTGGTTTTCGGGTTTTTGCCTTCGATCGCGGTGGTCACGGATTTGACCCGGCCATAGGTCGCTTCGTAGGCGATTTCCCCGTAGGTGCCGTTGGGCAGGCTGACTTTGGTCATCCGCCCGGCGCCGTCGTAGGAGAACTGCGCTTCGCCGTCGGGCGCGTCGACCGCGGTCAGCAGGTCGCCGCTGTGGTCGTAGTCGATCGCGCCGCTCTCTTCGCCTTCGACGCTGTCGACCAGCCCTTCGGAAACGTTGACCTCGAGCTGCGGATCGTCTTCGACAAGGACCGGTTCTTCGGAGGGCTCGTAGATGCCGCCGGCCCATTCAGCCAGCCGGTGGTTCCCCCCGTCGGCGACCCAGACCCGGCCCAGCGACGCCGCGATCCCGGTTTTGTTTTTGAGGTCCAGCTGCTGGGCCCCGGAACCCGAGCCGCCGAAGCCGGCGATGTAGTCGCCGTCGGCGCTGAAGA
>DASTQY010000455.1:0-8337 GCA_035761525.1 Nitrospira sp.
AGAACCGAGCCCCGACGATCGAGGTGTGGCGAAACCGGGCGACGAGCACTCAATGGGGGCTGTGAAAAGTCCAGTCATAGGCAAGTCCATGGGGTTAGCGGTCTTATTCTATCGCCTTCATAAATCGTTTTGTGATATCGGGAGGGTCCAGCACAACTCGTCCCGCATCTTCTGCGAACTCATTGACCTTGATCAATAGCATACTCGGTCCGTCCTTCTTGAGCATATCTTTGAACTCATAGACCAGATCATCGAGATCCAGTACACGCTCGACATTCGTGTAGCCTGCCGCCTTGGCGACCTTATCCAAAGGCACGACATTTGAGATCGTCGGTTGATTACCTGTCGTACCGTACACTTCATTGTCAAAGACCACGTGGATGAAATTTTTCGGCTTCAGGGCGGCGACTGTCGCCAACGTGCCCATACCCATCAAGACATTCCCATCCCCGTCGAACGTAATGACCTGCTTGTGTGGCTTGGCCAGGGCGACGCCCAAGGCGATAGCCGGAGCGCTTCCCATGGAACCGATCATGTAAAAATGGGTCGGCCGGTCGGCAAGTTTCTGAGCCTCGCGGGAAGGGAAACCGTTGCAGATGATCACCGGTTGGTCGGTCAATAGTTCGAGCAGCGCCGCCATCGCCTGCGCACGGCTGATCAATGTCCCCTGCTCCGGCCTCATGGGTGCAACCCTTTGACAACCCCCTTGGTAATGAACAAAGCGACCGGGATCCGCTGTTCCATGAAGGTCTCCGCTACCCATTTGAAGTCTTCGAGCGCGGTGCGTTCGGTCAGCGTCCGGTGCGGAATTTTCATCGTATCCAACAGTTGGGGCATGACTTCGCCCATGACGAGATGCTCGGGGGCGTCCTTCCCTCCCTGCCCGCGCCAAGACACGATCAGGATACAAGGCTGATGATAGATGAGGTTCAGGGAAATCAGTGTATTGAGTGAGGTCCCCAATCCCGAATTTTGCATCAGCACGGCAGGTATCTTCCCGCCCATGTAAGCTCCAGCGGCCACGGCCACGGCTTCATCCTCACGGACGGCCGGGGTATACAGTCGCCGGTCCATCAGCTCGGCGATAATGCCTCCGAGCATGGAATCGGGAACCCCCGTGAAGAAATTCACACCCATATCCTGCATGGCCTGTACGAAGGCATCGCTCTCGATCATTCTGACCTTTCTTCGAGAATCATATCGTGCCGAAAAAAGGCGCATTATAAGCCATGCCGTGAGGATTTCACAAGGAAACGAAGCCCGTTGCGTCACTCCATACAGCATGATAGCGTTACAACATGCGGCTATTCTTCTTTCTTGTGGGCATGATTGCATTCTCGCCTTTTCCGGCCGGCGCTGTGTCAATGACCAACGATCCGAAGGGATTTCACAATATTGTCTGGGGGACTGCATTGAACACACGGCCGGATCTGGAATTGACACGGCAAGGCCGTAACATCATCGAGTATCAGTTCAAGGATACGCCGCCGTCGTTTGCGAGCATTCCGGTCGAGAGCCTTCGACTGTCAACCATCGACGACCAATTTGCCCGCGTTACCATCCGCTACCGCGGCGCGGAAACGCACAAAAAGATCCTCTCGTATCTGGAATCGGAATTCGGTCGGACGGAACACCTGCCAGGACAGATGCTGCGCGGCCTCAATCAGCAGTACAATTGGCGCGGCAGCGAGTCGGAAATCAATCTGACCTACCAGTCGAGCACCGAACGCGGCTATATTTTCCTGGACAGCCGGACGCTGGCGCCACGATTCAACGATCTGCTGGCCGACACGGCGGAATAGCCCATGTCTATCCGGGACTTTCTCCTGCTTCAGGTCTTCCTCGGGATGTTGCTTTCAGGCAACCTCCTGGTTGTGACCGCAACGCTAGCGGTCGAGATGAAGGAAGACCCCAAAGGCTTTGAAGGCATCCCCTGGGGAGCAACCCTGTCGGAGTCTGACACGTTCGGTAAAGTAGAAGATGCGGGCCGGTTGAAGACTTATGAGCTCAAAGGAGGACCGCCGACATTTGGGCCAGCCAAGGTAGAGTCCATGAGATTTACCACCGTTGATGACCAATTCGCCCGCGTCACGGTTCGCTATCACGGTAGAGAAGCCCATGATCAACTCCTGGGATTTCTCCAGTCACGGTATGGGCCGCTCGATCGCACGCCGGGACAGTTTGCGGGTGGCGCCGTAAAGATTTTTGACTGGCAGGGGCTGGAAACCGTGGTGAGTCTCCGCTACGAAACCCGCTCTGATCGTGGCATCATCTTTTTCGAAAATCCGGCGCTTGCTACCAGAATTGAAGGCGCCATGGCCCCCGATCAGGATTTGGGCGGTGCCACGTACTAATTCGATCGCTGCGCAAAACTTTTCATTGACAACAACATTCGGCTTTCGCATCATGCCCCCTCATCATGCATAACGCCACCAAGCTACGAGCGGCCCTGAAAAAGAATGGAGCTCTCAAGGTCGTCGGGGCTCATGACGCGCTCAGCGCCAGGTTAATCGAACGGGCCGGCTTCGATGGCGTTTGGGCCAGCGGGTTTGCCATTTCGGCCTCGCTCAAGTGCATTCCCGACGCCAGTTTCATCACGTCGAGTGAGCAACTCGAGGTGGAACGTAACATTGCGGAAGCGGTGAACATCCCCGTCATTGCGGACTGCGACACCGGATACGGCAATGCCTTGAACGTCATGCGCACCGTCAATGACCGTGAGCGGGCGGGGGTTGCTGCGATTTGCATTGAGGACAACGTCTACCCCAAGCGGTGTAGTTTTTACGCCGGCGTCCGCCGGGAGTTGATCCCCATTGATGAACATTGCGGGAAGATTAAGGCTGCCAAAGCGGCGCAAACGGTGCCCGATTTCATGGTCATCGCTCGGACCGAAGCCTTGATTGCCGGTTGGGGCCAGGAGGAAGCGTTGAAGCGCGCCGAGGCCTATGCCGAGGTCGGTGCCGATGCCGTATTGATTCACTCAAAATCCAAAACGTTCGACGAGCTTAAGACTTTATACAAAGCCTGGTCCAGGCGCGTGCCGTTGGTTGTGGTCCCAACCATTTTTGATCAAACAACCGCTCAAGAAATGGAGCAGGCGGGTGCCAAGATCATCATCTATGCAAATCAACCTGTTCGAGCGGCTATTCGGGCCATGCGAGACACCCTCGATCTCATCCGGAGCGACACGCGGCCCGGTGCGGCCAATGATCAGATCGTGACCTTGCCCGAAGTCTACGACATTGTGGGCGTACCTCAAATGGAACAGGACGAAAAGGCCTTTCTTCCGATCGGCGGGGAAAAAATTACGGCGATCATTCCCGCGGCCGGATTCGAAAAACAGCTGCTCCCGTTGATCGAAGACAAACCCAAGTGCTTACTGGATATCAAAGGCAAAACGATTCTCGAGCGTGCCGTGGCTGCGCTCAATGAAGCGAATATCAAGGAGATCGCCGTTATCCGAGGATACAAGAAGGATGCCATCGCACTGCCAAATATCCGGTACTACGACAACGATCGTTATGAAGAGACGGGAGAGCTCTTTTCCATCTTCTGTGCCGAATCCGAAATGAAGGGCCGAACAATCGTGTTGTACGGCGACATTATTTTCGATACCACCATCCTGGAAAAACTGCTGAAGAGCCCCGCCGATTTCGCCCTCGTTGTTGATCTTGCCTGGCGGGATCATGTGGAACGTGGAGGGGCACCCTCCCATCTCAACCCTGATCTTGTGACCTTGGCCGATCCACCCGGGAGTAGCTACCTGTCGCGATTCGTCATGGGAGAGGACGAACACCGGATCGTCAAAATCGGTCAGCACCTTCCTTTGGACCAAGTTCATGGAGAGTTCATTGGCATGGCGATGTTTTCCGAGAAGGGAACGCAGGCCGTGCGGGAGTGCTACCGGACCTCACAAGAGCGGTACAAGTCTGCCGGCTTTCATGAAGCCGGCAGTGTGAGCAAAGCTTCCTTCACCGATCTGGTGCAGGAGTTGATCGACGAGGGACACCATATCGATGCAGTGCCTGTGTTCAAAGGCTGGATGGAGGTAGATTCATTCGAGGAGTATCAGAAGGCCTGGGCCAAAATCCGCCAATGACTGCCAAGTAAAACTACGTAGTCTTCGTTCATCCATACACGGCTCTACTGGTCCTTGCCCCTCTTCTGTAGGAGAGCAGTTCCCCCCTATTTAGGAATGGCCGAACCTCGCCACTCGGGTACTCTCGAGGTGTACGCAACCAGGAGGCACCGATGAAATGCAGCTTGCTTGAACAGAACTTGGCGGCGCGCGCTCGTGCGCCGCTTGATCGGCGGTATGCCGAACGAGCGCTGATCCACCACGAGGTCACGTATACCAGCACTGAAGGAGCCAGATTCACCACATCGATAGGCTCTCTTAAAGATCTCTCAAAAACCGGCTGTAAAATCCTCGGCACGACGCTTCCGGCGATCGGAGGCCACATCACGGTCACACTGTATTTGAACGACGGGCAAGCGCCCTTATCTCTGACGGACGCGACCGTATCCTGGATCAAAGGTCATGTCTTCGCCGTGCGGTTCCCCAAGCTGACGGACGACGAACGGAAGCGAATACAGGGCATCATCTGGAAACATGTCCGGTTGCCCCAGGCCAACCACCTCCGGACGGCCTTTCGTATCGTTCCCTAAACGACACGGAAAACGGCACGGAGACTCGATCTGACCATTGGAAGGGAAAGACATGAAACACACGAGCATTGACCGGTCACGCCGAACCGCCGGCAAGTCATCTGACGACAACCGTCGCGGGATAGAGCGCGTCCCGACACAGTTCGGCCTGATGTACTCCGGGATGTGCGACGGTCGCATGTTGATCGGCAACGGCGTCGTGCGCAATATCTCACAAGTGGGCATCGGGATCCATGGCAACCAGGTAGTGAAACTTGGAATGGACTTATCGCTCTTTATTGACCTCCCCGGAATCGAAGAACCTATATGCATCGCTGAAAGCCGTGTCTCATGGGTGTCTGGACGACGCTTCGGAGTCGAGATGATTGCGCCCAGACTCGAAGTCCAGAATGAGCTGCGGTTTTATGTGTGGAACCATCTGTTTCGGCAAAAAGCCAACAAATCTTGATCAGAGGTGACGCCATGAAGCAGGAAAGAGGTCGAGTGTCGAAAACACTGCATCGCACCCATCCCATTTGTGACAGACGTACGGAGCATCGGGTTCCCACCGATGTCCGGCTCATGTATTCGGCACAGGACGAAAAAAACGACTTGATCATGGGTGATGGCAGCGTCGTCGACCTTTCCAATACGGGGCTGCGCATCCGTGGCAACGTGGCCGTAAAGTCCGGCCTTGAGGTGACGTTGTTCCTCTATCTTCCCGACGGGCGCGACCCCCTCTTCGTCCTGAGCACCAGGGTCGCCTGGTCGAGGGGGCATGTGTTCGGAGTGGAAATCCTCAAGATGAACGTACGGGAACGGAATCGGTTGCGGTACTTTCTGGGCACCAATCTTTCTCGATAAACTCCCTCCGGCTCGGAGAAGCAGTCTTTTCATTGTCCCCCGCCAGATGTTCGTGATACCCTCTAGGTAAGTAATTACTCACTCACTTAGTGACGTTTATGGCCACGCGATCAACCAGTCAGCAGCGTCAGGCCGACCTCATTGCGGCGGCCGCCTCGCTCTTTGCAGCCAAGGGATTCAACGGAACGACGACGAAAGAAATCGCCAAGGCGGCCGGCGTCAGTGAAGCGCTCGTGTTCAAGCACTTCCCGACCAAGCGCGCACTGTACGGAGCGATCTTGGCTGAGAAGGTCACCCTCGATGAGCTGTTGGGAGCGGTCGAGGAATCGGCGCGAAAGCGTGATGATCGGCGGGTGTTCACCTTAATCGCAGGCTTTCGCATCAAACCTGCGGTGGATTCAACCCTCTTGCGGTTACTGCTTTTTAGCGCGCTCGAAGGCCATGAGTTGTCCGACATGTTCTTCGGCAAGCACCATCGCGTGTTGTACGACCACCTGGCGACCTATATCAAAACCAGAATCGACGAGGGCGCTTTTCGTGACGTGGATCCTCTGCTGGCCGCCCGGGCCTTCATCGGCATGGTCGTGCACCATCGTCTCCTTCACGAAATTTTTGCCGTCCCCATGCACCAAACTCATGACGCAACGGTGAGGACCTACGTGGACCTTTTCCTCACGGGTATCACGAAGGCACGGCGGAGCCGGCCACTATGAATCCTGTGAAGCAGCACCCGCTCGTCACGCTCGGCATCATCATCTTCTTTGCCGTGACGGCACTTGTCGTATTCCGCCTGAGCAGCGGCGCCAAGATCGACCAAAAAAAATCACGTGTCATCACGGTGGGCACGATCACCCCCCTGCAGCAAGACCTGGAGATCCGGTTGGCGTACACCGCTGACATCACTCCCAACCAGGTGGTCAATGTTTTCTCACGTGTCGATGGTTATATCTCGAAGCTGCATGTGGACAAGGGCGACTTCGTGAAGGCGAATCAGTTGCTTCTGGAAATCGATCATCAGGATTATCTGCACAACGTCAACCAGGCCAAAGCCAACCTCGCGGCAGCCCGGGCGAAGGTCACCCAGCAAGAGGCATCAGTTCGCAATGCCAAACTCACGCTTGACCGCATGCAGGCCCTGATCAAGGATCAGTTCGTTTCGCAACAGGATGTGGACACCGCCGAAGTGAACTCGGATGCAGCGATCGCCGCCCTCGAGTCGCTCCGCGCCCAGGTCAAGCAGATGGAGGTCGCGCTCGCGCAGGCAGAAACCAACCTAACGTATTCCTACATCCGTGCCCCCTTCTCAGGATATGTAGCAGAGCGGAACCTCGATTTAGGCGCCTATGTGACGGGAGCCGCCACCAGCAATTCCACCACGTCCCGCGGGATAGTAAGTTTGCATGATATCGAAACGGTCCGTACCCTCATCGAAGTCGTGGAGAAGGATGTTCCGCTGGTGCGGATCGGACAGAAGGCGGAGATCCGCGCGGAAGCGTATCCGGACCGAGTGTTCGAAGGGACAGTGACGCGCGTCGTCCAGGCCTTGAACCGCGCCACTCGGACCATGACGGTGGAGGTGGACCTCCCGAACAAAGACCGCTTGCTGAAAGGCGGTATGTTCGCGCGCGTGGAAGTCCTGGTCGGAAAGCACCAGAACGCATTGCAGATACCCATTGATGCTGTCAGCCGATTGGAAGATGCCCAATACGTGTACATCGTACGCGATGGGAAGGCCGAGCGTGTATCGATTGAAATCGGCGTCCGGGACGAGAACCGGGTCGAGATTACAAAGGGGCTGGTCGGCTCCGAACAAGTGATCGTGTCAGGAAAGGACCTCGTTCACGACGGGACGCCCGTACAGACGGAACCCCTGACCCGCTCGTAAGCCGTCTGGGTTGGCACGGATCAGAGCATTTTGAGGTAGATCGATCCTGCTGAGCCTTCGCTCAGCGCACGACATTATGTGGCTCACCCTTCTCGCCCTACGAAATCGCATCGGCATCCTGATGCTGTCGCTTGCGATGGTCGTGCTCGGTGCCACCTCGCTGAATCGCCTCCCCGTCGATCTGTTCCCGAACATTCAGGTCCCTGTCGCCTTTGTCGGTGTCATCTACAAAGGCGCCCCGCCACTCGATATCGAACAGAGCGTCGTGTATCCCATCGAGAAAGCCGTCAGCTCGGCGTCCAATGTGGAGCATGTCGAATCATTCGCCAAGCAAGGCATCGGCGCCGTTCAAATCTGGTTCAACTGGGGCGCGGATATCAACGTCGGACAGATGGAGGTCATGCAGCGGATTACCCAGATCTTGAACAGCCTGCCGCCGGGTATTCTTCAACCGTTTATCGTCAAGTTCGACGTCTCGAATATTCCGGTGTCCTTCGTCACTGTTTCCAGCGACGCGCTGGACGAACGGGCGCTGTATGACCTTGCGTTCAATACGATCGCTCCCCAGATTGAACAGATTGCCAACGTCGCCGCCGCCACCGTGGAAGGCGGCAAGATCCGCCAGATCAACATTAATCTGGATCCGGCACTGCTCAATGCGCGTGGGCTGTCGATCCTGGATGTTGTGAAGTCGGTCAAAGCCGCGAATTTGATCCTCCCTTCTGGCGATATCAAGGCCGGCAATCTCGACTACAACGTCTTCACCAATAACCAATTCCGCACCGTTGAGCCGATTCAAGATGTCATTGTCAAAGTGAACCAACAGGGAAACCCTGTTCGGGTCAGGGACCTGGGCACTGTGACCGATTCTTCCGACATCCAAACGAACATCGTTCGAACAGACGGCAAACGGGCGGTGTACCTTCGCGTCAACAAGCAAC
>DASTQY010000456.1:0-3035 GCA_035761525.1 Nitrospira sp.
AGAACGCTTCTATGACGCAGCAAGGACGCGAGTTCGACATGTCGCAGTATCGCATCGAGAAAGAACCCTATTACGCCGACGTTCGGGGTGAAGTGGATCTCTTTCTTACTGCGGCCAAGAGCCGGATGCCGGTGATGCTCAAGGGACCCACCGGGTGCGGGAAAACGCGCTTCGTACAATACATGGCGTATCGCCTCGGCCGGCCCCTGATCACCGTGGCCTGCCACGAAGACTTGACGGCGTCGGACCTCGTCGGTCGGTACTTGCTCAAAGGTCAGGAAACGGTCTGGGTCGACGGACCACTGACATTGGGTGTCAAGCAGGGCGCGATTGTCTACCTCGATGAGGTGGTCGAGGCGCGGAAGGATACGACGGTCATTATTCATCCGCTCAGCGACGATCGCCGGCTCCTGCCGATCGAGAAAAAGGGCCAGGCCATCGAAGCCGCAGAAAATTTCCTCCTCGTGATTTCCTACAATCCCGGTTATCAGAATGTGCTCAAGGATTTGAAGCCTAGCACCAAACAGCGATTTGTCGCGATCGAGTTTGACTACCCCACTGCCGACATCGAAGCCTCAATCGTAGAACGTGAGGCCGGCATCGCTCACGACCTTGCGGTCAGGCTCGTTAAGCTAGGCGGGAAAATACGCCATTTAAAGAATCACGGCCTCGAGGAAGGCGTGAGTACGCGACTCCTCATTTACGCCGGGACGCTCATCCGCGAGGGTATTGCAATCGAGCGGGCCTGCGACGTGGCGATTGCCAGACCCATTACCGACGATGCCGACATGCAGCGCAGCATCATGGAACTCGTCAAGGCCATGTTCTGAACGGTATGCGAATGTGTTGCCCGCGCTCCGCAAAAACCTCAACTGCAGTCACCAAGGGAATGCGGAACCGTTGGTCCGCAGCCTTCTAGTCAGTGCCGGACGTCTCGCCATCGATCGTACACCCATGTGTGAAAGACTGGCAGGGTGGTATCCTGCTTACCGTCTTCGCTCAGCCCAAGGCTTCCCGGACGGCCTGGGTTGGTCTACGCGGCGATGCAGTCAAAATTCGCATCGCGGCATCTCCCGTCGACGGAGCAGCAAACCGCGAGTTGATCCGTTTCCTCGCTGAGGAGTTGTCGATGCCTATGAGCGCTATCGACATTCACTCTGGTGCCGGTGGAAGGCACAAACGCGTCTGGGTAAGGGGAACGACAGCGGTGGACGTCACGGCGTATCTGATACGGAAATGTCAGGGATAAGGATGAACCTGTTCAGAGCCTTGGTGCTTATGGTCGGGACGTTGTTGTGTGCCTGTTCAGGACCGAAACCGGTCCTGTATCCGAACGCACACTTGCAATCGGTGGGGAACGAGACGGCGGAGCAGGACATCGAAGCATGTAAAGAAGCGGCTGAAACCGCCGGTGCGGATGAAGGCAGCGGCAAGGCCGGACGTGTCGCGACAAGTACGGGGGTTGGCGCCGGCGTTGGTGCAGCCAGTGGAGCGGTTGGAGGTGCGATCTCCGGAGCGGCCGGTCAAGGATCCCTGATTGGAGCAGCCAGTGGAGCGGTGTGGGGTTTATTGACGGGTCTCTTCACTGCCGGCAGCTCTCAACCGAGCCAGGCCTTCACGAATTATGTGAATCGGTGTTTGCAGGAACGGGGATATGAGGTGACCGGTTGGCAATAACGGCGAGCAGGTTGGGCAATGCACATGAAACAGTCATTCGTGACGTGTCCAAAAAATCCTCCGCCTATCCGGGAGATGACAGGATGCCGAACCGGTGAACAAGGTCCTCATATCATGGCTTGTTATTGCGCTCGCCGGCTGTTCGGGACCCGAGCCGATGCTGCGGGCAAACGCCAAGTTGCTGTTGAAAGGCCGCGAAGCTTCCCATCTGGAAGTCGCCGCGTGCCAGCAGAAGGCAGAAGCAGCCGGCCTACAGCCCGGCACTGCCGGGAGAGCGGGAAACATGGCTGCGGGTGCGGGACTGGGACTGATCGCCGGTGCAGCGGTCGGGGCGTCGACCGGGGTGATCGGGGGTGCAACGGGCGTGGCCATAGGCGCAGCTGCGGGCGCCGGCCTTGGGCTCATCATCGGATTGGCCGGCGGGGCCTACCGACCGCTAGAACCCGATCCACCTTATGCTGATGCCGTGGTGCGATGTTTGATCGAGCAGGGATATGAAGTCACGGGGTGGCACTAATTCAATCCGTTGTGTCCGGCGAGGCGTCCGAGGCTTTATGGCGTAGGGCCCGACCCTTGTCCGGCGTGGGATCGGTAATCACACCATACACTTCCCGTCCTTCGTGACCTTCCGGAAGATATTCCGTGATCGGCATTCCGTCTTCCCGGACAAACAATAAGCAGTGGCAATATTTGTAAATCTGCATTTCGTCGCAGGCGCAGATCCATCGGCGTCGTTTGGCCTCGGCGGCTTTATCTTTGTAAAAATTGCAGGGGCACAGCGGCTTTCCCAGCTCGTCAACGTGCATGGCCAGGCCTTTGACCACGGACTCCGTGACGGCCCGATTGGGGTGCATCGTGGTGCCGCTCTTCGCGGCGAAGCTATTTACGTACTTCCACATTTTGTCCAGGCTGGCTTGTTTGGGTTCTGCCATCGTCAGTTGTCCATTGGCGGTGATGTCGGCTCGAGGCGATATCAGCGTCTGGCGCCAGTTTACAAGCGTTGGGCGGTCCTTTACAATCCGCAACTTCGCCCCATGTTGCGCAAATTGCTGGGAATTCCCCGAGGCTCGCTTGCGAGTTGACTCCTAAACGCGACAGGTCGAACACCCTCCTGTATGGACGACGGGACTAACCGAGACGGCTGAGAAGGATGACGAGCGGTGGAGTCTGCGAACCTTCAATTGATCAACCGATTGGCCGGTGAGCTTGACGCTGTCGAGGCCGCTGCACTCGTGCCACGGATCGTGGCAGCTGCGCACAAACCAGCAGCGATCCTGGCCTTGCTGGATGAACTTGAGGCCATATCCGCCAAGGCGGTCCGAGCCGCCATCGAAGCGCTGCCTGAATTGGACCGGCGT
>DASTQY010000457.1:0-5336 GCA_035761525.1 Nitrospira sp.
AGAACCTCCAAGGTCTGGAGATATTCGTCGGCTTCAGGGGCAAAATAGGAAAGCACTTCTGCATCGATGGTCGGGACCAGGTAGTCTGTGCCCAGCTCTTCCGAACCACTCTCCGAGGAGACATTTGAGGAAACCGGCAACAGAGTCATGACCTCTTTCTTCCAATGGGCACTCACGGACGGATCTTCCTGGCCGCCCTGCTTGATGACATCCAGTTGCGATTGAAAGGCTTCAACCATGCCGCGCAATGCACCGACCGTCTTGAGCCAGAGAGCCGAGTCGATGGACGTGGACTGTTCCAGTGTCGATTCGAGGAGCTCGCCCAAAAGTGAGAGGCCCGTAAACCCGTAGATGCCGGAAGCGCCACGAACTTTGTGCGCCCATACATACTGATCTTGGAGTTCTTGGGCGCTCGGCACCGCGTCGCCGGGAGGATTCACGGCCGCCGAGAGCGCAGCGAGCGCTTCTGCGGCTTCCATTATAAAGATGTCGAGGAGGCCCTGACGGTCCAGTTCGGAGCTCATCCCTATCCTTTCTGACCCGGAGCGCGGGTACGGCGCTCCGGGTACCAGACCTTAGGCCAGCTTGAACTGCGCGACCGAAGCCGTCAGACCGTCGGCGAGTTTGGCCATGTCTTCGACGGTCAAACGTGCCGCATCGGTGGCTTTCTGCGTCGCCACCGCACCGCCGGTGAAGTCCTTGATCGAGCGACCCACCTGGTCCGTAGAAGCCGTTTGTGTGGCAGCAGAACTGGCGATGGTCTGGGCCAATTCGGCAGACCGTTGGGCGATACCTGAAATCTCGTTGAACACCTCACCAGTACGCAGCGCGGAAGCCGATCCGGCTTCCACCGCCTGGGTTTCCTGTTCCATGGCGACGACCGCGTCCTGTGTTTCCGACTGAATCACTTTCACGAGATCCGCGATTTCGCGGGTCGCTTGCGTGGAGCTTTCAGCCAGTTTCCGGACCTGGTCCGCGACGACCGCGAACCGTGCTCCGGCTTCTCCGGCGCCAGCCGCCTCGATGGCGGCGTTGAGCGCCAGCAGGTTGGTCTGATTCGCAATGTCTCGAATCGTCGACACGATCTGTGAAATTTCCAACGACCGGTCGCCGAGTCCCTTCACCTGCTTCGACATGCGTTGCACCGCTGAACGAATGCTCTGCATGTCCTGCACGGTCTCCTGCACCGCGACACGCCCGCGCTCCGTGGCTTGCAACACTTGTTTGGCGGACTCGGATGAGGCGCCTGCCGTTTCGGCAACCTGACGCATTTGCGAGGCGAGCTGCTCGACCGCGCTCAGCGTCTTGGCCGACTCGTCCGCTTGGTGTTTGGCGGTTCCGGCCATCTGACCGGCGCTGTCGCGAAGCGTACCGGCTGACTTGTTGACACGTTCGGCCGCCTCACGGACCTGTTTGAGCAGCTGTCCGAACCGGGCGATCATGAGGTTGAATCCGTCCGCCAGGTTGCCGAACATGTCGGCCGTCACTTCACCGCGCTTCGTCAGGTCTCCTTTACCGACATCCGACACCAAGACAAGGAAGTTCATCAAACGCTTTTGCATCTCATCGCGTTCGCCTTCCGACGTCACCAGCGCTGTAATACGGTCCAACATGGTGTTGAACGAGGTGGCCATCTGGCCCAATTCGTCCTTCGACGCGATCTTCGCGCGGGCTTGGTAATTGCCGCTCGCCGCTTGCTGCGCGACGCTGGCGACCTGTCCGATACCCAGTGAGAGCTTGTGTGCCACCCAATATCCGAGTGCCAAGCCCAACAGCACGGCGGCGATACCACCGACCACCAGGATTATGGTGGCGTTGGCAGCCATGCCCTTGGCTTCGTCCGAGAGGTCCTTCGCCACTTCCGACATGGTCTTGATCTGTTCGGCGTGGCGTTGCGTCACCTTTTCATAGGCGGGGCTCATACTCACCGTGATGGCTAGAGCGCCCAATTCCCGCATGGCCAGGGCCTGGGATGATGTCAGCGCCTTGTTCTCGAAACTTTCCTTGATGGTTGTGACTGCGGCATCGCCCTCATTGAAGAACTGGGTGACCGCGGCCTTGAGTTCGGCCAAGTCTTTGGCTTCATCTCGGCCGGTGCTGGATGTCCGTAACGTCGTCTTTTCATAGCTCGTGAGCAGCCGTTCGACTTCGGCACGGTACGGGGCAATGTCCTTCAACTCGATTTCGAAGTCTGAGAAGCGCGGCGTGCGGGAGACGTCGACCAACGCTTCGTGGTACCGGTTGACGTTGAACAGGAGCTGGTTGAATTCGGTCAACGGCACCGTGTAGTCGACGTACACGGTTTCCGCTTGGGTCGCCAAGCGGCCGTTGGTCACGATACCGACGCCCGCCATTGCGGCGATGATGACGCCGACAAGGCCGAACACCGTCAGCAGTTTGGCCTGTGTCTTTAAGTTTTCAAACCATTTCAGAAAGTTGAGCCTCAACATGGGAACCTCCTCCTTCTCCTAGCGATCCGATCGCACCATGAGCATCACACCCTGTCCTGATGATCTTCCGACTATCCTGTGCCTTCGAAATGAGAAAGTACGGCCGATGTCTCCAATACACCGCGAAGCCGGTCTTCCAGCTTCACGACGGTCGACACGAAGGGATTGCTCCCGTCTCCCGTGCCGATCGGAGCCGGTAAGAACTGATCCTTCGACAAGGTGCGAATTTCGGGAACCGTATCCACCAAGACACCGACCTGCCAGTTGCCGTGCTTGACGACCACGGCATACTTGAGAGCGGTCTCAGCGGTAACGCCGATCATCTGCCTGAGGTCGAGCAAGGGGACGACGGATCCTCGCAGGTTCGTGACACCGATCAATCCTGGCGGCATGCCCGGAACCGGCGTCACCGATTCGACCACAAACACTTCCCGCACGTTTTGCAGGTCGATCGTGAACAATTCCCCCCCTAAAGAGACGATGGCCGCCCGTATGGTCGATGTGCCGGAAGTTGTGGCAGCACTCCCTTGCGAAGCAACGATGGCATCGGCGTGGGAGGTCGCGACCGAGGTGGCGCCCTGCGGAGCACTCATGGCGGTTATCCCAACACCCGCTTCACGGCCGCCAGTAATTCGTCACCCTTGAACGGCTTGACCACGTGGGCATTGGCACCCTGCTGCTGACCCCAGAATTTGTCACTTTCGTTGCCTTTGGAGGTACAGAGGATGATGGGGATATTTTTCGTCCGGTCGTCGTTCTTGAGATCGCGGCAGGCCTGAAAGCCGTTGCGGCCCGGCATGACGACGTCCATAACGATCAGATCCGGCTTCTCACCAACCACCTTGTCTTCGAGCTTCTCAGTGTTGGGGAAGGACACCACGGTATGGTTCGCCGCTTTCAACACTCCCTCAATCACCTGTAGCTCGGCGTACGAATCGTCGACGACAACAATCTTGCTCATCGGTTCTCTCCTTGTTCTGGTTATGAATGACGTCCGGATTCCACCACTACTTCAGGGGCAGCACGACGCTGATCGCTCCGGCCAAATCCCCCTCTTTCCAACCCTCTTTATGACCACCGGTAATGTCTTTCCCGCCCTTGGGCGCGCCGTGGCATGACAAACAGGACGCCGCCGCGTACTCAGGATCCATCATGCGCAGCACCGGCCGGCCATCCAGCATCGTATTGCGGACGTACGTTTGGCCCTTGGGATGGCGCGGATCACTGAACATCCGAAGCACTTCGGCCTCGAAATCATCCGGTCTGTTGTTCACGTTGCGATAATCAATTCCGGTCAGTTTCAGCTTCACCCCTGTCTTTTTGTAAAAATTTTCTCCGGTCTTCCGCGCGAATACGGCAGGGATGAATCCTTTGAAGCCGATGCCGGCACGATTGATTACCGGTTGGGCTTCATCGACAACATCTTTTTCCGCCTCGACGAGCGCGAGATAAAGACCCGCTTGCGGGACGGCGTTGGGAATTCTGAGGTCGATCTTGGTCTTCTTTTTGAACCGCTCGATGACCTGAGCGGCCATGTAGTCGCCGGTGAAGCCCTTGTTGGTCTTGGAGGCGTCGTTGATATTCGCCATCTGCTCCGACATGACTCCACGGCCGATCTTGACCAGATCGATGAGATGTTCCGCCACTTCGGCCTCGCCGGCCGCCAGGACCGCGCTCGTATTAAACATCAGCGCCACCGCCGCGATTCCGCCCGCCATCCGCCAATTGAACCATGTCGCCTTCATACCCATCCTCCTTCGTGAAGTCACTCGACCGGATGCTTCGTTTCTTTTCTCACTCTTCGCGCGCAGCACCTAGCAATTCCTGTTTTTCAACACGAGATGTCGCCGATGCACCCGCGCATGACGCCGCGGCGGACCGCTCGAAGCTTCGGCTCACTGTGCAAAGGTTATGCTTATTCGCTTACAAGCAGCGTCGGCGTGAATACAGAACGCAAACACCTGACGGATCAGAGAGTTACGTACTCTACACATGAGCAGCATTCATACTCGTCCGCCGCACGATTGTTCAGGTTGCGACAAAATGATGCCGTTTGTGCAAAAATTGACCACTCGCCTGCTTGTGTTATGGCAGCAGCTTCGCCTGAAGGCCGAGGCGGAGGTTCTGAATGGGACTTTCGCTTAGGGAAAATCGAAGCTGAGGAAGGAACGCTCAAAGAAGGGGCTTTACTATTTATCGGGCCTTGCTCCAACGAGCGAAGCGATGGAGCCCTCTTTCAACGCAACGGGCGACGAGCCGCCCAATCATCGCTCCCATCTCGGTATGCGTCCCGCTGTACTGCAACTTATGACGGCCTGCCAAGCTGCTGGCAAGCACCACCGCATCGGTACCGGTCCCTGTCGCGAGGGCCCGTTCATAAGCACTCGGGACCTTATGTTTGATGAGTGTTGCGGTCTTGCTCTCTGTCGCCACTTGCACTGCTCCGATCAAAGCAGGAACCGTCAGAGTTGCGTTCGTAACGAGGATAATATTGATCGTTCCTGCCTGATTGCGGTCCTGCTTTCTGTCCAACCTGGACCGAACCGGTGCGCCTGCCCGGACAGCGTTGGTGACGCCAACGGTACAAAAACATTCCAACAGTAGCGAGCCTGATTGTTCACGGTCGACGACTAGCTGTGTCATGGGCACAGCCGTCATGAGGCCGACAACCGGCATGGCGGCGTTCACTCTCCGTGCCAGCTGCCCCAAATACCTCGCCGGATCAGACCATTCCGTGACCGACCGACCGCCTGGCATGACAGGGTTGGCCGGGACTTGGTGATTGAGGATCGACCGCCCCCGAACGATGCCCCCTCCGCGCGGCGCAGAAGAGACGATTCGATACCTCTTCGCAAGATCAATGACCAAGGTATTCCCACGGACTCG
>DASTQY010000458.1:0-4504 GCA_035761525.1 Nitrospira sp.
GGCGAAAGCACGATCGTCCCGTTCTATGGATCGGAAAAGCGGATGGCGCCCGTCGAAAGCTACGTCCGCGTCTCGGACGAAGCGATTTACGAAATCGGAGAGATCACCTTCCCGCACATCATCATCATTTTCCATCCCCAAGTCATTACGCACGGCAAATCCTATACCATGCCCTTCTACTTCGGGTTGAAAGAAGATGGCATTGCGTTGATCAACAACGACGGGCCGATGAAGCTGCACAAAGATCAAGCCCGCGAGTTGGAAGAGCGCCGTGCAAAACTTTACTACTTTCCAGCGACGAAGCTTTCGTTGGAAGTGGCAGGGATGGACCTCGCGACCAACATGGCGCTGATGGGCTGCATCGGTGCGATCACGGGGCTGACGAACATGGTGGGGTTGGAGCAGGCAGTGAAGGACAGATTCCTTGGCAAGGGATTCGTCGTATCTGGCGGCACCGCCGCGCTAGATAGTGTCGTGGAGCGAAAGTTCAAGAAGAAGCAAGAATTGATTGATAAGAATGTCGCCGTGATGCGGGCGGGGTGGAACTACGCCGTCGATCATGGTTGGGCGTCGGCAGATGTCAAACGGGCAGAAGAGCCTGCAGCCGCTGCCACCGCGTAAAGGAGCACCATGTATCTTGTCGCTGATATCAATGTCGAAATTTGCGCTGCCAAGAGCTGCAAGCTCTGCACGCAGTACTGTCCGGAAGCCAACACGATTCTTTATAGCGATGAGATGGGGAAGGATAAGGGCTTCAAGTACGGGTCCGCCTATGTCGCCGTCGACCGCTGTAAGGGTTGTGCTCAATGCGTGTGGGTCTGCGATAATATGGCCAAAAACAACGCAATTAAAATGATCATGATCGATCAGCTGCCCAAGGCGGCACTGACCGACAATGTGACCTACGGTGAGAAGAGCACCACTGCGGTGCTCGCGAGCCCGGTTGTCGGATAGCGTCGAGTCCAGAAAGGGGAACGGAGTGGCCACTACAGCGCAAGACACGAGGGAAAAAATCATCGTTCCCGGACCGGCAGGGTTCCATCCGCCGTCGGCGGCCCAACTCGGTGTTTCGTTGCCGGATCCAGGTCAGGGCCTGTTCTATGGGCTTCTTGAGCCGAACGAAGAAAAAGTCATCGAAGAGATGGCCCGTAAGATGTTGACCAGTCCGAATGCCACCATCTTCCCCGGTCCACTGCTCCTCTGGGCGTGGAACGACCACGCTGTCGAAAAGGCCAAGGCGACGCTCGAGATCGCGGCGCAGATTCCTGAAGTCATGATCATTCCCATGCCGGATTACAGACCCAAGTATCCAAAAATCGACCCCGAAGAAGTCATCAACCCGAACCATCCCAATCTGACCATTTGGGGCAATAAGATCGAGGCCTGTATTTTTATTGGCGTGCACTGCCACTATGCCAATTTAACGCTGAAGATGATTCGCGCTGGAACCAACTGCTGCACGATGGCCATCTGCGCCGAGCAAGGCCATGAGGATGCGATGCTGACGATTCGCGATTCCGATACCGCCAAGATCAAGCGGGTCGCGCAGATTTTTAAGAAGGTGCGGGAGGAGATGGGTATCAAGCTTCCCGAAAACGGAGAAAATGTCCGTTTTACAGGGACTCAGGCAAAAGTGCACGGCGGGAAAACGCATACCAATCCCGTGACATTTGCTCCATCTCCGAGCGGAACTGGAAGTGCCGCGCTGTTCGGTCATTCTGCAGAAAACATGAAACGCGAAGGCTAGTCGCGAACGTTCCTCAGGGTTCGAGTGACAACGCATAGCGATGCAGGATGTTCAAAAAGGCCGTTCAGCCCTTTGCACAATGCGAGAATGCTGTGGGGGGCTTTTTCAACATGCTGTTAATGAGGTGCTATCATGAGTGAAGCTCTCGAGGCTCAACAAAAGACCAACCCCCAGGGCGACCCGATTACCAGCGTCGCAGCTCCAAAAGCGGATGGGAAAAAAGATCCGCATTTCGAGGCCAAGCGGCAAAAAATCGTGACGCCGGAATACATGTTCCATGAAGCGCCCCGCACGAAGGAATTCATTACCGGTAGCGAAGCGGCCAAAGAAGCCATTCGCCGCTCAAACGTGGACTTGGCGGTCGCCTATCCCATTACGCCGCAGAGCGAGACGATGCAGTTGGTCGGCGTGCTCTATGGTGAAGGCTATGTCAAAGAATATTACCGCGGAGAAGAAGAGGTCGGCGTGATGGCTGCGATTGCCGGTGGATCGCGATCCGGCGTGCGGTGTTTCACGGCCACGGCCGGTCCCGGTACGTTGAGAGGCATGGAAGGGATTGCGTCATGGCCTGGCCATCGGTTGCCTGCCGTGGCCATGTTCACCTGCCGTGTCGTCAATGCGCCGTTGGCCATTCAACCCGACAACATCGAAGTAGCCTATTTGCTGAATTGTGGCATGATCGTGTTTCATGCAGAGAATCAGCAGGACATGTTCGATTTCATCATGGCCGGCTTTACGATCAGCGAAAAGAACGATGTGACGCTGCCGGTCGGCGTATGCTGCGACGGCTTCTTCGTCACTCACGCGCGCGGCTACGTGCGCATGCAGGACCGCGGTATCAAGCTCCCCCCACGCGAAGCCTGGCGAGGAGCCGTTCCTGTGCTCGATGCGGAGAATCCCCCCGCCCGACTCTCGCGCGACGCCCCGGTGCAAAAATCCAACTTTATGGCCTACAACATTCATGCGGTGTGGCAGCAGGAAGTGTGGGCGGCTGTGGAGCGTTCCCGCAAATACATTAGTCGATACATGGGCGGTATGCTGACCGCGGAAAACGTGGAAGGCGCCGACGCCGTCATCATCGCGTCCGGCAGCGCGGCCGCGCAATCCCGCGAAGCGGTTCGCCTTTGCAAGGAAAAAGGCCTCAAGGTCGGATTGATCAAGGTCCGCTCGCTACGCCCCTTCCCGACGCTGGAGCTTCGTCAGCTCTGTGGAAATGTCAAACTCATCGTCGTGCCCGAGTTCAACTACGTCGGATGGTTGGCAAAAGAAGTGGCTACCGCGATTTACGGATACTCAAAGGCCAAGATCATCGGCGGCCCGCGTGTCTACGGCGGCCAGTCGATGCCGGTGGAATTGATTGTAGACGAGGTCGAATCCGGTCTCACCGGGAAGAAATCCACCAACGTCGCGATGTCCTCGATCATGGGCGGTGCCGTCAATCCAGATGAAGTCGCTCATTTCATGCGCAGCATCTGAGATTTCGGGCTGAAAACGAAGAGCTCGTCAGGAAGGCATTCTGACGAGCTCTTTTCGTTTCTCTTTCGAACCGCAGCCTATCCTTGAATTTCGTCTTCCACCATTTCCTCGCTGGCCGGCATGCCATAGGCGACGTATTTGGCATAGGACAGATAAATCATCGCGCTGTCCCGCATGGCTTTAGATCCCTGAGTCATGCGTACGACCTTATCGGAACCGGGTGCCTCCGTGTTTTGGAGCATCAGGACATGGTCCTGCAGCAACTTGGTATAGCGCTCTACGGCCGTTTCAACATCCTTGTAGGCTTGCACAATCGGGTCGGTCATAGTTGTCCTCCCTCGCAAGCTCAGCATACACTAGGGGATGACGGCTTTCCAAGCCAAGGGAGCGGCCCGGCTCTCACCTGTCCTGTCACGAATTCTTGAGGCCATTGAACCGGAGCAGTCCGATGCCGGGACGGCCCTCGCCGTCGCCGAACTCTCGCGTCTTTTCACGAAAGAGCGTGAAGCGCTGGGCATGGCCTATCTCGACGATCCTTCTCTGGCCCGGGCGTATCTCAAATACTTTTTCCCTGTCAATCTTTCCAAAATCCAAGTCCTGCTTGACGAACTGCCGGAGGACTGGCACAAAGCTGCAGGGAATCGGCCGGTTCGAGTACTCGATCTCGGAACCGGACCAGGCACGGGTGCCCTGGCGGTCCTCGACTGGCTTTACCAGCATGATCTTGATTGGCTCAAGCAACTGACCGTCGTTGCCGTCGATGCCTCCGCGGATGCCTTGCGCCAGGCCCGACATGTGTGGGATGCCTATGAGCGCCAGGCGAATACCAGTGATGCGAGGCTGATCCTCTATGAAGGTGATCTCGGGCGTCCAACGAGCGGCTGGCGGGATCATGCCGTTCAAAGAGGGCCCTACGATCTGATTATCGTCGCAAACTGCCTCAACGAGCTGTTCGGCCGAACAGACCATTCCCTAAAGAAGAGATCCGGGCTAATGGGTGACCTGCTTCGGCTGCTCGCGCCCCATGGCACTCTGATGCTCCTCGAGCCCGCCCTACGCGAAACGTCACGGGCTTTGCATCAAGTCCGTGATATCATACTTCTCGAGAAGCGGTGCACGGTCTATAGTCCATGCCTCCATGAGGGGAATTGTCCCGCCCTGGCCAACCCTAACGATTGGTGTCACGAGGAGCGTGCCTGGGAGCCCCCAGCTTCTATCCAGCGGATCGATCACGAAGTGGGGTTTATCAAAGACGCCCTGAAATTCTCCTATCTGCTGTTG
>DASTQY010000459.1:0-7998 GCA_035761525.1 Nitrospira sp.
GTGCTGAGCTTTAGGAATGCGACCCAAAAGGCCCAACTCGAGGAGGATCTGGCGTGGCTCGAGACCAGACGCATCCCACTGAAACGTGAGTTATTGGATCTGTTCGTTTCTCGGACAACCTACGAGGAACAGACGTTTACATTCTGCGTCGACGGCGTTCAGCGCCGCTACCAGGCACTCGATACGAACCGGTTCACCCGCCTGTCGGATGGCCCCGGCCCGTGCGAGCCAATGGAGTTCAGTAGCTTGAGAAAAACCTAAAGATGTTAGTGAACAAAGAGACGTGAAGACAGCGATTTCACTTAGTACTGCTACGCGGCGCCGGCCAGGTAGACCGGCGCCACTACCGTCCGTCCCACACTGATTTAGCGACTGCTCTGTCCTGACTTCGCCCCCTGTTTGCCGCTGGACTGTGGTCCGGTTTTGCCTGATCCCATGCCGGAGCTCGAACTCCCCGAGCTGCCGCCTTGCATTGTGTCCGAACCGCTTGATCCGCTCGAGCTACCGCTCATCCCTGATCCTCCACTGCCTGAACCTCCACTTCCCGATTGCCCGCTGCCCATGCCAGATCCGCCGCTGCCCATGCCTCCGCCAGTTCCGCCACCGGTGCCGCCGCCTGATCCGCCGCCGCTGCCACCTCCGGCTTGAGCGAGCATTACCGGCGACTGAGTATCGGGTTGATCCATGGCGAATGTGTCGGTGCTACAGAGCAACGCGATACCGAACACAGCAAAACACAATCCACGTGTTACAGATTTCATGTGACAAACCTCCACTTGGTTGATTGTGATACCGACCTCACGACGAATGAACGGCCCCGCTACACGGTTTTTTTAAATTGTTCAGTGAAATAGAAGAGACGCGCGAACTCTTGATTGGTAGCGCTGCGGACCAACAGTCCAAGACCGGTGGCCGCCAACGTTGCCGCGCCGGTCGTTCGCTGGCTCAGGCCATAGAGCAATGCCACTGTGCCCATCAAAGCGGCCGCCAATCGCGCGGCAGGCGACCAATGGGATTGCATCAACGCAAAGCGGGGGCCGGGCCTCGGATCTATCGGTCCTTGAAGAGCAGGAACGTCATCAGGCGACTCGTGCGGCTCCAAGAGATTCGAGATTCGCATCACTCCGGGAACTCTCGCCATGGCACTACAGATACTGTCCATCTCGTCCTTCAGTACTGGCCCGCTGAGCGTGACGACGCCGTCGGTGACGTGCACGTCGATCGCCGACGGATGGCGGCTGTACATACCCAGTTTGGAGCGGACCCGTTCGGCCACAATGTGATCGGGCACTGGTGAAGCCGGTTCGATCCACGACTTGAGTACGGCTCCCAGGCCCTTCGCACGATTTCGCACGTCGCGCGAGGTGCTGCCAGCAAACTCCCGGGTCTTTCTCGACAAGCGGACGCGTTTATCCCGCATCAACGCCTGGCGACGCCGGCCTCTGTCTGGATCCAGGATAAACATCAGCCCGGCTCCGAAGCCCACGCCTCCTATCACTGAGAATGTGGTATGCATCGTTGTTCCTCCTTCGCTAAAATCTTCGTTCTCTATGCTCCTTCCAAGGCTCGCTCGTTATGCTCCTTCCCATTAGGGGTGGATGGTGGAGATCGCTGCGACTTGCGATGGGTGCAGACCTGTCGCTGCGGCGATAGCGAGCAATGCACGAAGTTCCGTTCGGACGAAGTCCTGGATGGAACAAGTTTGCGAGCTAAGCTGCGAGCGGGTCCTGCGGTTTCACCCCTCGCCGAAGCAGCGGGTCTACCATCCATCCGCCACATTCCCATCCCTATGCCGCCGATCGTTTGTCGACGTAATAGGCTTCAGGCGGAAGAGGCTGAACGACGGTGGCCTGCGGTCCTTTCTCACCCGGCTCGATGTTGAGGCTGACTTCCATACCGTCCATCTGTTCGAAGGCGGCATCACGCACCGCATTCCGATGGAAATAGACTTCGGTCCCGTCTTCCAACGCAATGAATCCATAGCTTTCGCTGGGAAACAGCTTCGTGACAATGCCCCGCTCGGGCGGCGCGCTGACATCGACTTCATGGGACGCCCGCTTCTCGCGAATTTTCTCCAGTTCGACTGCCACGGCATCGAACGTGTCGTGAATGGCCTCCTCAAACGTGCCCTGCTGCTTCTCGGCCGTAATGGTGTGACCGGGAATCTGAACGACGATCAGCACGCTGTGCGAGTCGTCCGGACTGCGGTGGTCATGCCCGGTGAGCCTGACGCGGACGTGCGTGATGTCATGCCCCGGATGCAGGTCGGCCACACGCGCTTCAATATCCGCACGCCATTGCGGCGTGACGTCTGTGTGCACCCCTTCGATTTGTAGGTCCATCGTTCTCCTCGTCATTGTCGTTCGCGGCGAGTATTCGTCCATTAAGGCACCGGTCTTCACATGAATGAACTAGCGCCATCCCTGGACGCAGTGGCGCAGCCGCGACAGGAAACACTTGACGCTGCGGAAGCGATCGATGAGGGGGTGAGAAGAAGGCTGTAGATCAGATGACTTGCACGCGGTCGCCGCGCTTGACCGTGCCGCCCTGAACCACCTGCGCATAGACCCCGACATTTCCCTCGTTCTGCTGCACAGCCGTGCGGAGGATGCCGTTGTCTTTCGGCAGGTCGCCCTGGGCCAGCGTCGTCATGACGCAGCGGCCGGTAGAGCCGGTGATGGCAAGCTGCAGCTCGCCGATCTTGACCGTCTTGCCGATCCAGGACTGTTCGACGAAGCCTTGCATGTCTTCGGGGGTTGCCACGAGGATGTTCGGACGGAAGCGCTGGGGCTCGAAACGGCCTTTCGGATAGACCTGGTGCAGCTTGATCAAAGTGGCGATGGTAATCAGATGGACAGTGGCGCCGTCGAAGAACGTGCCACGCGGCAGCGTGAAGTCGGTCACGGTGTCTCGTCGGTCCAGTCCATCCACATCGGGCCAATACTGCTCGGCCTTGCCGGTCCAGGTGGGTGGAAGCGTGGCGTGAACTCCGCTCATCCAGCCACGGTCGGCCACCGCGAGGATAACCGTACGCTTCAACGCTTTGGACAGTATCTGATGACAGTCGCCCTCGGGACTTGACGTGGTCGAACCGTCGTACAGCGTGATCTTGACCGCGGGAGGTGCCGCGCCTTTCTTCGGCTGCTCTGCGAAGCGCGCCTTGCAACCGAAGAGCGTCGGCCACTTCACCGGATTTTTGGCCGATGCCGCCTTGCCCTCGGCCACGTCGACCAGGGCGTAGACCCGATCGCCTAAGAGGCCATGCTGGGTGACCTCGGATTCCGACAGCTCCTCGCCCTGCATCGACTTGACCGGATAGCGCCAGAGGGACGCGACTTTACCGACCTCGCTAGCCATGCAGACCTCTCAACCGAGACATTCGAGTCGATCATAGCATGGAGTCCAGAAGCGGAACACAGGCGAACCGGGTGGCTGGGTTGAAGTCTGAAATCGCAACTGGCGATTGCACATTACAGAGATTCGATAGCGGCCACTTACTCGGGCACAATGCCGGGCTTCGTTGGCTCACATTGCGGTTGAGAGATGGCCTGCATCTCGGTGGGCTGCTGCGTTTCCAGCTCGTCCAGCAGAATTGCAACCAACATGTCGCTCATCACATTTACGCCGGAGCGCACGCGCGCCAGGATCCAGTCCACGGTCATGATGAGCGGAATGGCGGCCGCGATGACGGCATTCGGCAAGCCTGCGGCGGAGAGCACGAGCGGCAGGACAATCAGGCCGGCTTCAGGAATGCCCGCTACACCGATGCCGGCCATGATCGAGGCGACGACAATGAGGAGCTGATGGCCCATCGACAGCTCGTAGCCGAGCGCTTGCGCGAGAAAGAGCGCGGCCATCGCTTCATAGAGCGTGACGCCGTCGTTGTTGAGATTCGTACCGACGCAGGCGGCAAGCCGAGCGGATTGCGGCGACACGTTCATGCGCTCGAGACAACGCAACGTCACCGGCACGGTCGCGAGGCTGCTGTTGCACGAGACGGCCGTCATGATGGCGTCTGCGCCCTTGCCGACGTAAATCCTCGGCGATTTTTTTCCCACCAGCCAGGCCACGAGCGGATAGTAGACGAACGCGTGGAAGAGCAGGCCAACCAGGATGGCGGCGAGAAAAACCCAGACTGCGGAGAAAACGCCGAGCCCGACGCGGCCGACGATGGAGGCGAGGACGCCGAACACCGCAAACGGCACTAAGAGAATGATCCACCAGAGCACACGCACAAGCCAGCGATAGATACGCTCAATCCCCCGCACCAGCTGTTCCACGCTGTGACGGGGCGCCTCCTCCGGGCCGCGAAGACGCCGCAGAAGTGCTCCCAACACGAGCGCCAGGATCACGACGCCGATGACGTTGCTGCTCGTGAACGGCTGGAGCATCGTGCGGGGAATGTAAGAGGCAATCTCCTCCAACGGAGTGCCGCTGCCGCCACCGGCAAGCGGGGCACCGGCAGGCGTCGAGCCTGAGGCGAGGTTCAGCAATTCGTCGACACGGCTGGACCAGGAAAGGCCCGGCTGCCACGCATTCATGATTACAAGGCCGATCGTCATCGCAACGGAGACGTTGATCAGACAGATGACCAGCAGACGCGTGCCCTGGCGAAGGGGAAGGATCGTACTGACGAAGGCATCGAGCACCGCAAAGAAAATGAGCGGGATGGCGAGCGTCTTCAGCAGCAGAATGACGAACATGCCGGCGCGGCCGAGGTGCTCGTTGCGCAGCCCGCCCAGATACGGCTCCTGGCCGAGGAACGCGCCCACGGCCGTGCCGCAGATCACGGCGATCAGGACTTGTGTATAGAGCGGGAGGCCGAATGCGGAAGAAGGCGCGTGGTCATCGGACGATGCGGCTGGCTGCTGAGACTGATCGGGAATGGTCACTTCCGAAGCACAACCAATCTCGTCGATCCAGTGTGAAGTATGGTCGGGGCGAAAGGATTTGAACCTTCGACCCCTGCGTCCCGAACGCAGTGCGCTACCGGGCTGCGCTACGCCCCGACCGGGTGAGTCCTTCTGAAAGGAGTCGCGATTGTCTTACATCAGAGGGGCGAAACGCAAGCCATGCGCGTCGGCTACGCCTCGATGCGTCACCTGTCCACGTGCGAGATTCACACCCTTCGCCAATCCGGTATCTGCACGCACGGCGGCCTCGACGCCAAAAGAGGATAAGGTCAAGAGATAGGGCAGTGTCGCGTTGGTCAGTGCCTGCGTGGAAGTGCGCGGGACAATCCCAGGCATATTCGCGACGCAATAATGCAGCACGCCATCCACGACGTAGGTCGGATCGGAGTGGGTTGTCGGCCTGCTCGTTTCTACGCAACCGCCTTGATCCACCGACACATCCACGATGACGGATCCAGGCTTCATTCTGGCCACCAACGCCCGTGGCACCAGTTTCGGCGCTTTGGCGCCGGGAATCAGCACGGCGCCGATCAACAGATCCGCCGTGAGCACGCTCTCCTCGATCGCCGCCCGAGTGGAGGCGCGAGTGACGATGCGGCCTTGATAGAGATCGTCCAGGTCGCGCAGTTGCTCGATGTCGAGATTGATGACGGTGACTTGTGCGCCCATCCCGACGGCGATTCTCGTCGCCGCGCTGCCGACGACGCCTGCACCCAAGATCACGACTTTCGCGGGCTCGACTCCCGGCACACCGGCCAACAATAGCCCGCGCCCTCCTTGAGTGACCTCAAGATAACGCGCGCCGACCTGCACCGACATGCGGCCCGCGATCTCGCTCATGGGCTTCAACATCGGGAGTGTGCCGTCCTTGGCTTCGATGGTTTCGTAGGCGATGGCTGTGATGTTGGCTTCCAGCAGGGCCTTGGTGAGTTCCGCTGATGAGGCTAAGTGCAGATAGGTGAACAACACCTGACCGGGCCGAAAGAATCCGGTCTCAGAGAGCTGCGGCTCCTTGACCTTCACGATGAGCGCCGCCTCTTTGAACAGGCCTTCTTTCGAGGCAGCGAGGCTGGCGCCGGCCTGCCGATACTGCTCATCGGAATAGCCGCTGCCCTTACCCGCGGAGGGCTCGACCAGGACCTCATGTCCTGCTTGCCTCAGGGCCTGGACACCGTCCGGGGTGACACTCACCCGATATTCATGATCTTTGATTTCTTTCGGCACTCCGATGATCATGGGCGTCCTTTCATTTCATCGCAACGCAGCTGACGTCTGTCTCCATTGTATCGGGAGATCGTCCGAAAGAGAACTGATGCGGCCAAAGCTGCTCTCACGCGGTGGACAGTGCGGGAAAGGGTATTGTAAGATTTGCCCTTCGAATCGCACATTAAGAGTGCAGGCTGATCCTGACGAGCCAGAGGAGGCGATCTTATGGATGCTGGGGGAGAGTCATGCAATGCCTGCGGAGCGGCCGGGACCGCACTCATGAAACTGTCGCTCGGAAAAGATTTTTTCGGCCGCGCGTACGATCGCCTCTCCCCTTCCACGGACCAGAGTCCGAAGTGGTATTGTGAACAGTGCTCCATGCAGAAGAATCTCCAACGCGACTTTCGTGACATCCGCGCCGAATTCGACAAGCTGACGGCCGGCCACACCTCGGAGCTGTCAAAGACGGAAACGTTTCAACGGGCCGCCATCCGGTTACGGGAAATCGCGACTATTCTTGGAGGCAGCACCTCAGGATCGTCACCGTTTCTCGCCGCGCCGGACGTCGCTCAACTCATCGGCCGCTTCCAAAGCACGACCATGCAGGCCTAGGAACACCGGAATACTTGTCCTCGTTCAAGCGCCATATTTTCGTCTGTATCAACGAGCGCACGCCGGACGACCCACGGGGAAGCTGCTCGAAGTTGGGGTCGGAGGCCCTGCATGCGCGCTTCAAGCAAGAGGCCAAGCGCCTCAATCTGAAGGACATCGTCCGGGCCAATAAAGCCGGCTGTCTCGACCACTGTGCTTTGGGGCCCAGTGTGGTGATTTATCCGGAAGGGGTCTGGTATACCGTGAGAACGGAGTCCGATGTGACGGAAATTATGGAACGACACGTGATCAAGGGCGAAGTCGTGACCCGCTTGCTGATGCCGGACCATCCGGCCCCGACCCCACTGCTACCGTTGAGTTCCTTGCGCTGACCATCCATGGCGACTGAAGATAAATGGAAGGCGAACCTGGAAAAGGTGGCCTTCATGAAACAATTTCCAGGGTTACTGGGGGCGTGGGAGGCCTTGAAGGGCAAGACCATCGAAGCGGTGATCCCGCTCAAAGGCAAGCAAGGCGCTGCCGCGATCATCTGTAACGATGGCACGTTTACCGTCGCGCCACCGATGATGACCGAGCCCTACGAACTCGGTGAGACCTTGACGGCAGGACGCACGCTGCTCGAGCCCAAGCACCGCGACGCGTATGTCGAATATGACCGGCTGGCAAAGCAGGACAAGGACGCGCTGAAGCAGGCGCGCCTTGAGAAAATCATCGGCGCAATCGAAAACAATCTGGAGCAGATTCCCGAATTAAAAGCGCGGTTGAAAGCCCTCGTAAGGGAGTGGCCGTGAGCAGCATCCCCAAAAAGAACATGTTCGAGATCTTCTCGCAAGGTCTCTTTGAAGGAGTCAAACCCATGATGATCGTTCGCGACCACCTGGTCCGCCACCCCGACCGCTGCACCCATCACGCGGTCTGCGTGCCCGTGTGTCCGACCGGGGCCTGGCTCTCCACCCCCCCGTATAAGTTCGACGCCGCACGCTGCTTGGAAAGTTGCCGCCTGTGCCTCGATGCCTGCCCCTCTCACGCGATCTTCGCTGTCTTCAGAAAAGGCGACAAGCTGCTCGAGCCGCAGCAAAAGCAATAACCTCACGTCACGAAAGTTCGGCCCGGCGGCTTGATGCCGCCGGGCCGTGCTGTTTTTTTACGGAATGAGCGCAAAGTGTTGCGTCGCGTTCGCCGCAGATAGATCCACATTGGCAGATTGTGCGGCATAGCCGTCCGCCGAGGCACGAACGGCGTACTGGCCTCCCACCGCCGGCGGTTG
>DASTQY010000460.1:0-4398 GCA_035761525.1 Nitrospira sp.
GTGAACGTGATTAGGGATAGCGACCGGAACGTTTTCCCAAGCAAAAGATAAGGCCCGCTTCCTTTAAGAAGCGGGCCTTACACCTGTCTTCACCTATTGCGGTGAGAAATGCCGGATTAGTCTTTCACTAAAAAGTGGACACTGCGATTCTTCTGCATGCATTCTTCATTGTGTTGATAACACAGCGGACGATCTTTGCCATAGCTTGTCGTCTTCAGCTGAAGCGAAAGTCCTCGCTCCTGCAGGTAAGACTTCACACTTCTCGCCCGGCGCTCGCCCAGCACGATGTTGTAGGCCGACGTGCCGACTTCGTCGCCGCGACCCTCGAGCAATAAGCGCGTGACTCCGTCCTGCACGAGGCGTCGCGCGTTTGCCTCTACCAAGGGAAGGGCATCGCGCCGCAACACGGCCTGATCAAAATCGAAGAGCACGTCAGACAAGGCGCCGAACGGCAGACCCGTCGCATTTACCGCTGACAGCTCCGCTCGTTGGGACGGCCGCCGAGAGGTGTTCATGCTGTATTCCGGAGGAGGAATGTGTTTTATCATGGGCTCGGTAATCTGTTCCTGGGCAAATTCATCGCCCCCGACTGAACCTGATTGGCTAGCACAGGCCTGCATCAGCATCGACCCAAGGCCAAGCGTTCCAATGAGGATGAATCCAGCTGCGTTCTTCATGCTGCCCCTCCTTGTGCGGATGAACCGTTTCACAGGTAAGCAAGGGGGGTGCCATTGGATCGTCGACAGTCGCGGACTCGGAAAATAGGACTCCCGGTGCCGCGGTGCCTCATAGATTAAGAGGAAATCTGATGTTAGGGCAGGTGGATGGGCCAGTGCAGTCTCAGAGCCGTACCTTGTCTGAAGCCTGTCGCATGCGAGGTTTGTACAGAAGTTGCCTTTTTTGTCGCTCGACTGAGCGGCTTACGGATTACCTGCGACCGCTTCACCGCCCTCCTCCGTTCGGCCGGCTCTTGTCCAGGTGCGGGATGGAGGCGGGATCTTTTCCAGCAGCTCGCTTGCACACTGGCGGATCAGGGTCGCCTCATCGTCGGTCATGCGATCACCGTGCAACAGAGCGCTCTGGATTTTTTCGTTTATGCTAATGAGCTCACGAACTTCTTTGCGCAGGTTGTTCATGTTGACCTCCCCGAGCGTGGTACAAATCTCCATGAAATCTCCTTGTCGCAATGGAGATCACATAATCATGCGCTCGACCTGGTCAAGGGGGATAGAAGAAGGCGGTGCAGCTAGATACTCGGAGGGTCTTCTCGGTCCTCTCCCGTCAGCATCGCTACTTCTTTGGCTTCCATATCCTGCATTTCGGTGAGGATGCCAAGCAACACCTGGCGGCGCTGTTGTACGGCGGTTTTGGGTAAATCCTTGGCCATCGGTTCTTGTGCAGATTCGGGAAGGTTGACGAGTGCTTCGCTCTCCGCAACGGTGGCATACTTATAGGCTTCGAGGTACTTGTGACTATCCCCATAAAGCCGGCCCAAGAGCTCTTCGGTCTCTGCATCGAACCCATCGAGGGTGGGCAGGACAGGCGTACGGTGTTCCAACCGTTCAAGTTTTCCAATCTGCTCCTTGAGTTCATCGCTCCGCATGCGCGGAGAAAACGAGGCGTTGGTATTGGGCATTGAGGTGCTCCTTCCTTCTTCATCTTCTGCTGATCAGCTTGTACAATTCGGTTCGCTTCTTGAACTGGGAAGCTCCCCTGACTAGCATTGCCTGCGAAACTTGGCGAACTGGCGTTGCAAGTCGTTCAAGTCGGTTTCAGACATCTCCCCTAACTCGATCAATTTATAGAGCGCTCTTCAAGCCGCCAACTGCCTGGTAAACTTGTGACAGATATCGGTCACATTGTTGATGTGGTGCGCCCGTTGTTCTGTCCTGCCATGTTTCTTTGATCGCGAGAGATGCCGCTGGTGTGGGAGGGTGGTAGGAAATGTGGCCGTCCTGGAAAGGCAGGACGGCCGTGCAAACCAGGCAGCTGTTGGACAGTGAGCGTTACGCCGCCTTCTTTCGTGGAACCTTGGCGCCTTTCCGTCGGGCCTCCGACAATCCGATGGCAATTGCCTGCTTGCGGTTTTTTACCCGCTTCCCGCTTTTGCCGCTGGTCAGTGTCCCTTTTTTCCGCTTATGCATCGTCCGCTTCACCGATTTCTGAGCAGCCTTCCCGTAGCGAGCCATGCACACACCCCCCTTCGCGGCGAAAAAATCATGTGCGGATGGGCAGACGCCGGCAGGTTGCCGGCGTCATAGCTTGGTCGCGAACAGCTAATCAGCGCGTTGCAGTGTGGTGGTGTGCCCCTTGTCAGTGATGTAGGCCTTGACCATATCTCCCACGACGACCTTGTCCATCTTCGTGCTCTTGTCGACGTGAATCTTCACTTCTTTCCCGTCGGTATCCTTAATCCAGTAATACTCGCCTTCCGTCTTCATCAAGGTGCCCTTGACCGTGTCCTTGGTAATGCGCTCTTTGATCGTGGGCGAGGCTTCTTTCTCTGACATCGGATTGGCCGCTTGCGCGACGCTTATGCCGAAGCAGAAAAGCCCGGCCGCGAGAAATGACAGCATAATCGACTTCATGGAATCCTCCTTGTGGTGTGGGTGTCACACGTACGCCCTTTGGGGTGGCGCACGACATCTCCCTCTACACACTGTCGTACGGGACTCCCTGAGTGTGTACTAGTAAACCGCCTAGAAAATGTGGGGAGGGCGCGGGACTATCCCACGAGGTCTGCGTCAAACTGATTGAGAGGGCGGATCACGATTGCGTTCACTTCATTGTAGACCGCGAGTCGTCCGCCTTGGCGGCGCCGGGTGAAGGTACCTTCGACGATGATTTGGTCACCGGCTTGAACTTCTCTGCGGCTGATCACTTTTATGGTACCCACGTTATCTTTCAACAAGAACTGGAAGGCTGGCTGGCCTTGCTTGTCGGTGATCGCCTGGACCCCGCTGACCTGACCCATGACCACCACTTCTTTTCGATCGTAATGCTGGGGTCGTGCTATCACGTCAGCTACTTCGAGCAACTCCGCTGCAGCGGGTGCCGCAGCGAGCAGGGAGACTAATCCGAAAACCATCCAAATTGAGGGGTGAATCAAGGGTCTGACTGAGGTGTGAACTAGGGTTTTGCCTGTCATCTGCGGGGGTATTATAGCGATTTTGTTTCCTTTGACAAGCTGGGCGTTCACCCTAGAGGTCTCGCCCGATCATTTGCCCCCTGCCGTATGCCTTTTACACCTTGATCCCCCCACGCCATCTGTATAGAATGGCGCGTTTTTTCCATGCAGCTGCCTCAGCCGTTCCGCACCACCTTCGGTTCTCCCTAGATCTACATGAAGTGTCCTATGGTGAGCGCAAAGGGACGGGAATGGTTGTGACAACAGACTTCGTAACCTGGGAGGAGGGCATCCAGTGAGTGATTCGGCCATTGTGACGTTTGCATTGATTGCCGCCTGTGCTGGCATCGGCTACGGTCTTTATCTCGCGATGTGGGTGTTCAGATTGGACGCCGGGAACGCCAAAATGCAGGAAATTGCCAAGGCCATTCAAGAAGGCGCCGGTGCGTACATGAATCGGCAGTACAAGACCGTCGGCGTTGTAGCGGCAGTGCTCTTCGTGGTCCTGGCCGCGGCCGGCGCCGTCTCGGACAAGTTCGGGATACTGACGGCGGTAGGGTTTCTTGTGGGAGCCGGAGCCTCGGCGATTGCCGGCTACGTCGGAATGATCATCGCAGTGCGTGCAAACGTGCGTACGGCGCAGGCGGCGCATCAGGGGATGAATGCCGCCTTGACGGTAGCCTTTCGCGGCGGCGCTGTCACGGGGTTGTTGTTGATCGGGCTGGGGCTCCTCGCCATCACGGGATTTTTCATGATCGCGCAATCGATCTCGGGACAGGAGAAAGCCGTACACGCCTTGCTGAGTCTGGGATTCGGCGGCAGCCTGATTTCGGTGTTCGCGCGTGTCGGCGGCGGCATCTACACCAAGGCGGCCGATGTCGGGGCGGACCTGGTCGGCAAGGTCGAGGCGGGAATTCCCGAGGACGACCCACGCAACCCGGCCGTCATTGCGGACAACGTCGGCGACAACGTCGGCGATTGCGCCGGCATGGCGGCAGACCTCTTCGAAACCTATGCCGTGACCACCGTCGCCGCGATGGTGTTGGCATACACGATGTTCAAAGGCGCCAGCGCACCAATCCTCTATCCATTGGCGTTGGGCGGCGTAACGATCTTTGCGACGATCATCGGCATTTTCTTCGTGAAGGTGGGGCCAGGCGGGGAAATCATGCCGGCGCTGTATAAAGGCCTGGTCGTCGCCGGCGGGATCGCGGCGATCGCGTTTTACCCGGTCACGACGCAAGTCATGGAAGGCATCGGCGGCGTGAGTG
>DASTQY010000461.1:0-3861 GCA_035761525.1 Nitrospira sp.
GTTCATCGCCAACACTTTGCCGTGCCGGTCGGTCACCGTTCCTCTCGCACCTTCCAATGTGACGCTTTTTTGATGCTGCCGATCGGCCCTCGCTGTCAGTTCAGCCGCCTGCAACACCTGTAGGCTGACAAGCCGGAATAAGATGACGGCGAACCCGGCCAGCATCAGGAGTAACAAGAAATACCGCCGGCCCCGGGATGGACCCATACTTATCGTTCTCCTTTTGCCGTCGAGATCGTGCGAGCGATGCGCACCTGGTCAAGGGGCGGCGGCGGAGCCTGCTGTGGATGGACAATCAAGACCTGTCCTTGCTGCGGCGGCACCATTCCCAGCTTATCTGTGGCAACTTTGGCAATGCGTTCCGGCGCCGTCAGGGCGGAAAACTTCACTTGCAGCTGGTCCCGTTCGCGCTCTAGCAACACCTTCTGCGCTTTCAAGCGCTCGATGTGATATCCCAATCGAACGATATCCACGCGCTCCCAGACAAAGAAAAACACGAGGCAGACGCCGGCGATTATGGCGATGGATTTCATGCGTGCCCCTCATTTACGATTCGCTGCAGAACTCGAAGCTTGGCGCTCCGGGATCGGGGATTGCCGCGAATCTCATCTTCGGTAGGCACTTGCGGCCGCTTCGTCAAGACTTCGAACTCGCCGGTGTGCCGATTGGAAAAGGCCTTGAAGGACTGTTTCACAATGCGGTCTTCGAGAGAATGAAACGAGATGACACAGAGCCGTCCCCCAGGCGCCAAGACATCCGCTGCATCACGGAACGACGCCTCGAGGTGATCCAACTCTTTATTGACGGCGATGCGAAGCGCCTGGAAGGTACGCGTCGCGCAATGAATGCGTCCTCGGCGGTAATGTCCCGGCACTGCCGACTCAATTAACAATGCCAGTTGCCGAGTCGTCGAAATCGTCCGTTGCTGCCGAGCGCGTACGAGTGCTCGAGCAATCCGTCGCGAATAGCGCTCTTCACCCCAGCGGTAAATCATGTCCGCCAACTCGATCTCATCGAGTCCATTTACGATATCAGCCGCCGTCGGACCACTGCGATCCATGCGCATATCCAACGGCCCCTCTGATTGAAAGCTAAAACCACGAGCGGGATCGTCGAGCTGTGGAGACGACGCACCAAGATCGAACAGGACCCCCTCGACTTGTGAAATGCTGCGCTCCGCGAGAAGCCGCTTCAGTTCCACAAAATGTCCCTTGATAATGACTGCCCGGTCTCCGAACGGCTGCAGTCGTTGCCGAGCCGCATCAACAGCCTCCGGGTCACGATCAATGCCGAAGACTTTCCCGTCCGGATCACTGGCTTGAAGTATGTCAAGCGCATGCCCACAATAACCCACAGTGCAGTCCAGGTAGATTCCCTGAGTACGGGGCTTAAGCCAAAATAAGACTTCTGCGGGCATAACCGGCAAGTGCTCTCGGTTGCCACGATACTGACTTCCACCAATTTCACCCACATTCTCCCACGCCATGGCGGAGTATACTCTTGACTCTTACATTGTCAACAATAATTTCATGGACTTACAAATATTTTTTCTAACGCCTGTGGGTAGACAAGGTATGCCGGTTGACCCCCCGGGAAAGAGGCAGATATCCACAGTTAAAGTGGGGGATTTTATGGTCTGGCTGGTTTTACCACTACTAGGCGTTGTGCTGGGTTTGCAAGGATGCGAGCGAGCAGGTAGAAGTTCCGAGGAAGCGAGAAATCAGGGGTAAAGCTTATAGAGCATGCGAGGGAAGGGGATGGTCTCGCGAACGTGTTCCAGGCCACAGATCCAAGCTACCGCGCGTTCAATGCCCATCCCGAAGCCCGCATGCGGGACGGAACCGAACTCGCGCAGATCCAGGTACCATTTGAACGCTTCTTCCGGAAGCCGATGCTCTTGTAAACGCGTCCGTAGCAATTCCAGCGTGTGGATCCGTTGCCCGCCGCCGATAATCTCGCCGTATCCTTCGGGCGCCAACACGTCCATGCAGAGAGCAAGATCGGGCCGTTGATCATCAGGTTGCATGTAAAAGGCTTTGAGCGCGGCCGGATAGCGATGGATGATCAACGGTCGATCGAATTCCTGTGACAGTATGGTTTCTTCGTCGCCCCCGAAATCATCACCCATCTGCGTGGGATTATTCTTCCTGCGTAGAATACCGACTGCCTCTTCATACGTGAGACGGGGAAATGGCGGCGCTACGCGCTCAAGCTTACTAATATCCCGCTCTAAGGTCGTGAGTTCTGTTCTTCTGGTTTCCAATACTTGCTGCACAATGGCGGTAAGGAATTGTTCGGCCAGGTCCATCATGTCGTCCAATTGTGCAAAGGCGACTTCAGGCTCCACCATCCAAAATTCCATCAAATGTCGCCGCGTCTTCGATTTTTCTGCGCGGAACGTCGGCCCGAAACAATACACCTTACCGAAGGCTGCGGCCGTGGCCTCACTATAAAGCTGCCCGCTCTGCGTCAAATAGGCCGTTTCGTCAAAGTACTGCGTCTGAAAGAGCGTGGTTGTGCCCTCGCAGGCATTCGGCGTGAAAATTGGTGAATCCACCAAGACGAAACCGCGTTCGTCGAAAAAATTTCGACACGCGCGAATGATCTCGTGACGAATCCGCAGAATCGCATGTTGTCGATGTGAACGCAGCCAGAGATGCCGGTGTTCCATCAGAAATCCGACGCCATGCTCCTTCGGTTGGATTGGAAACGGTCCGGCAATTTGGAGGGCTTCTATGCTGCGTACGTCAAGTTCATACCCTCCCGGTGCGCGATTGTCTTGCCGAAGCTGTCCAGTCACTACCAGTGAGGATTCTTGTGTCAAACTCGCCGACAGTGCGAATTGAGCATCACCGACGGCTTTCTTGCTGACAACTGCCTGCATGTCTCCGGTTCCGTCCCGAAGAGTAAGAAAATGAAGCTTGCCGCTGTCACGGCGGCTGCGCAACCAGCCGCGGAGGGTAACTTCCTGTCCTACATGCTGTGCCGCGGCATCAATCGTCATCACGGGCATCGCCTGTCCTCCTAAAAAACGTTGAGCTTGGACTCGGGCAGACTAGCCGATTGTCCGGGCTCGTTCAAGAAGAGCAACATTGCTCGTTTCATTGACAAGATGTGGCCGTGAGATAAGAATGGAAGCATGTATACAGGCTGGCATCTGCGCAGTCACTTTGTGATGGCCCTCTTGGTGGGAAGCGGCGCTTACGGTGGTCTTTCTTTCTCCAGCGCTTCAGCGGCCTCGGCCATTTACTATTGCGCAGATCGACGGGGAGATCAGCTTCTCTCGGCGACACCCGGACCAGGCTGTGTTCCGCTGGCAGAAGCCAAACAGGAACGAAGAGATGAATCTGTCCAGGACAAGCGCCGACGGGAATTTCATATAGAGAACCTCAAGCAGGACGTTTCTGCGTTTCTGACGCGATACCGGCACTTTCTGGAATGCTGCAAGAACGACCTCAGCGAATTGAACGACATCGAGGAGCTCGGCGACGAAGTGAACGAATTACTGATCTCCGCTCAGGCCAATCTCTCCGACAATGCACTCGCATCAAGGGCGATCATGCTGCGGGAGCTGATTCCGCGAGTCGCCAAGGCCAGGAGCGACCTCAAGACGCTGCGTGCAACTCTGGGAAAGATCCGCGAACTCTCCGCGACACGGGATCAGGCTGACTTTGAAGAAGCGGGACGGCAATCGCAACGAATCCGGGAACTCGAGGAGTTTATCGAACGGGACATCCATGCTCCGAAGCTGCCTGGGAGCGCCAAAACGGGAGCCAGCATCGGTGTCGCCCCAGCCGCGGGCCCTGCGATCGGCAGCAGCTCAAAAACCGGCACGGATATTGGGGGGACAGGATCGACCGG
>DASTQY010000462.1:0-4202 GCA_035761525.1 Nitrospira sp.
GTTCGGCGTCCACCTTCGTGTCATCATAGATATCCAGGTCCGGTTGTTCCTGCGCCAGTTGCTCGGGCTCAGGCAGCCCCGACATGGAATCCTCGACAACAGCCCTGGCGAGCGCACAGGTCTCCGACACCAGACGTCGCAACGACTCGGAGGAGAAATCGGATGTGGAGGTAGTGGCGGAACGCTTGCCGACGAAGACGCGAAGCCCCAGCCGTTTTTCGCGCGCCTTGGTCAGCCGATCGACAGATCCGAGCCGGACCTGCACCGACAGGTTTTCCCCGTCGGCAACGACAACATCAGCTTCGGTCGCGCCGTCTTTTTTGGCCATTGCCAATACATCAGAGGCAAGCTGGACCAGATGGCCGTGGGCAGATTGGATCGCGCGATTAGGTTTCTCTGGGTGCATCACACATCACCTTGCTTCATGCTGCTTGGGTTCCTCCAACCGTGATCTGATCGATCCGAATCGTCGGCAATCCGACGCCGACCGGCACCGATTGCCCCTCCTTGCCGCAGGTGCCGATGCCTTCATCAAGTTTCAAATCGTGGCCGACCATCGAGACCTTCGTCAGAATGTCGGGCCCGCTGCCAATGAGTGTCGCGCCCTTGACGGGTCTGGTGATCTTCCCGCCTTCGATCAAATATGCTTCACTGGCGGAAAACACGAACTTCCCATTGGTGATATCGACCTGCCCTCCCCCGAATGAGACGGCATACAACCCTTTGTCGACCGAACGGATAATCTCGTTCGGATCCGACTGTCCCGCCAGCATGAAGGTATTGGTCATACGCGGCAGGACGATGCTTTGGTAACTTTCACGCCGCCCGTTTCCGGTCACCGGAATTCCCATCAAATGTGCGTTCAACCTGTCTGTGATGTAACCCCGCAAGATGCCCTTCTCGATGAGGGTCGTCCGACTGGTCGGCGTGCCTTCGTCATCCATATTCAACGAGCCACGCCGGCCGGGCAGCGTCCCGTCATCCACGATAGTGCAAACCTCGGAGGCCACCCGTTTGCCGATCAAATTGGAAAACGCCGATGTCTTCTTGCGGTTGAAATCCGCCTCCAGGCCATGGCCAATGGCTTCGTGCAGAAGAATCCCGGGCCAGCCACCGCCCAGCACGACCGGCATGACTCCCGCCGGAGCGTCGACCGAAGAAAGATTGAGGATCGCGATGCGGGCAGCCTCTTTCGCATAGTCCAAGTAACGGTCCCGCTCGCGATAAAACTCAAACCCGATACGACCGCCGCCCCCGAAAGAGCCGATTTGGCGGTTGCCGTGTTCTTCAGCGATGCAGGTCACCTGCAATCGGGACAAGGGCTGTACGTCGCCGATCAACGTCCCTTCAGATGTGGCCACCATCACGACCTTATACTCGGTGTTGAAGGAGGCCATCACGTTCTTGATGCGCGGATCGTACCGGCGCGCTTCCTCGTCAATGCGGTTGAGGAGCGCAACCCGCTCGGCTGTCGCCACTTCCAGCTGCTCGTGGGAAACCGGATACAGATCACGCGTCGGTCTGGAACGCACCGGCACGGGCACCGGTTCGGTCCCGCCGGGAGAGTGGGCGATATATCGGGCGGTATCTGCAGCTAGCTCGAGATCCCGCTTCGTCAGTTCGTCGGAATAGGCAAAACCGGTTTTTTCTCCGGCTGTCGCGCGGACCCCGACCCCTTGGGAAATGCTCTTCGTCGCCCGTTTCACGAGCGACTCTTCCATCGATACGGATTCCGAAACGCAAGACTCGAAATAGAGGTCCGCATAATCCACGTTGCGAACCTTGACCCGGCCCAAGGCCCCCTCGACATCGCGCTCGGTGACGCCGAATGAATCCAACGGAATAAGTTGTGCCATCGCGCAAGAATCCTTAGAAGAGGGTTTTAAAATTGACTCATGGATGCGAGAAGCCAAAGTATAGCCGATTCAATTTTCCAGGCGCAATCAGAGCGCGTCGAACTCTTCGCTTTTCCAAGGATTTCGGGAAATATCGTTTGACTTTCACAGAGACCGTCAGTAGACTTTCGTCACCTGCCATACGCACGCCATAGAAAGGACCATAATCCATCAGAGCTCATGGACACTCAGCCACCTTCCAGAAATGACGACCTGTCGGAAACAGAACTGACGGCAAAACTCGATCCTGACCTTCTTCCCAAACACGTCGCCATCATCATGGACGGCAACGGGCGCTGGGCCGAGGCTCGAAGTTTGCCCAGGATTGCCGGCCACCGCGAGGGCATCAAGTCGGTACGCGACATGATCTCGTTATGCCTGGAGTTGGGCATTCAGGCGCTGACTATTTATGCGTTTTCGCAGGAAAACTGGAACAGGCCTACGACGGAAATTGACGGCCTCATGGGGCTGCTGGAGCACTACCTTTCCACAGAGCGAAATAAGTTGATCGAACAGGGAGTTCGTTTTCGCACGATCGGGAGAACCGAGGCCCTGCCGAGTTCTGCCCTGCAGTGGGTGCGCGCGGCCGAACAGGAAACGGCGCGCATGGAGAAGCTTCAACTGACTGTCGCACTCAGCTACGGGGGGCGCGCTGAGATTGTCGATGCCGTCCGAGGACTGGTTCGGGACGCCCAGGAGGGCAAGCTGCAGCCTGAGGATATCGATGAACCGCAGATTCAACAGTACCTGTATACGCGCGGTCTGCCCGATCCGGACCTGTTGATCCGCACCAGCGGGGAAACTCGCATCAGCAACTTTCTCCTGTGGCAGTTGGCTTACACTGAATTGTATTTCACACCAACCCTCTGGCCGGACTTCCGCCGCCGGGAGCTATTACTGGCTCTGCTCGAGTATCAACGGCGCGAACGGCGTTTCGGCCGTGTCTTCAGCAGCCTGTCGTCGTAGCCTGCCGGAGAATCATCGACATGTTGGAGTGTGGAACGACGAATCGAGACCCGGCGCAGACCGTCCGCAAGGCCGCGGCTCGATTCGACGCCCGTCGGATCTACACGGTTCTGTTCGTCGTTCCCCTCTTGTATGCGGCAATCCGCTTTTTTCCTCCCGTTGTGTTTGCCGGAGTTGTGGCGGTGGCCGGCTGTCTCTCTCTCCACGAGCTGTATCGCTTGTGTTTCCAGGTTGGACGTCAACCATTCATGGTTGGAATCGGCCTGGCAGGGTGCGTCGCGTTGATCGTCAGTCCTCACGTGCCTGGTATGGCACAACCGGGTCTGCTCGTACCCCTTGTAGCCATCCTCTCCATCCCCCTGCTGATCAGAACCCCGTTGGATCAAAGCGTAAAGGATGCTGCCCTCGCCTTGACCGGCATGATGTACATCGGCCTGACGCTGAGCTACCTGGTCGCGGTCCGGCTTCTTCCGCAAGGCGAGTGGCTGCTCTTCTTTCTGCTGTTGGTCACTTGGGCAGCCGACACAGGTGCTTACTACGTCGGCACGCTGTACGGTCAGCGGCCACTGGCCCCGAGGATCAGTCCGAAGAAAACGATCGAAGGTCTGGCAGGCGGCCTGTTTGCTGCATTGCTCATTGCCTTTGTCGCACGATGGGGGTTCTTGTCGGACATATCCTATTGGGATGGTCTGGTGCTCGCCGTGCTCCTGACGCTCGCCGGCTTGTGGGGAGACTTGGTGGAATCGGCCATCAAACGCAGTGTCGGCGTGAAGGATTCCGGCGGGCTGCTGCCGGGTCATGGCGGTATGCTCGATCGGCTCGATAGTCTCTTGTTCACCGCGCCCACGTTCTACTACTATGTCACTTCGATTCGCGGGATTGGGCCGTCGACGTAGAACCAGGTGTTCGGAGGAACTGTTGCAGGATGTTCAAAATGACCGCTGTTCTCACCCGCCCGACCCTGGGCGCGCCGAGACGCGCCATTTCCCAAGTGAGGCGCAACGAGTGAAGAGGCGAGAAGGAGCCAAGGAGCCGTTATGAAATCGATCGTGATCCTGGGCTCGACCGGATCCATCGGCACCAATACGTTGGACATCGTGGAGAGGTTCCCTGAAGAATTCCGCGTCGTGGGGCTCACGGCCGGGAACAATGACGAAATGTTGGCCGAACAGATCCGCCGTTTTCACCCACCGGTCGTCGCCATGCCGACCGAATCAGCCGCGGCCCGGCTTAAGCAACGGTGCGGGGGTCTGCCCGTCGAGATCCTGAGCGGACCGGAAGGCTTGGCCGCCATAGCCTCGCTTCCAGAAGCCGAGCTGGTGGTCTCGGCCATTGTCGGAG
>DASTQY010000463.1:0-2823 GCA_035761525.1 Nitrospira sp.
GAGGATGCTCGGAATACCTCGAGCCGATAACGATCTCCTTCGTCGACAACCCTGGCTGTTTCGCTGCCGTTGATGGTGCCGGTCCCGAGCACTCCGCTCATTGCCCAGACGCTTAGTTGGAACGGCCTCGCGAGTTTGCCCATCTCGCTCATGTCGGAAGGATGACCGGACAGCACCCGACCCATCGTCGGCAGTCGCAACGTGAACTGATCATCCGTCTGGAGAAATTCGAACAATTCACTCCCGATCGCGGTAAAGCCGCGTAGACGCATCGCGCTCGGACGTCGGTAATAGACCGCCCCTTCCACGCGCGTGGTAATGGGAATGACGCCTCCGCGTACCTTGGCACTGAACAAGCCTTTCATCGTCCGAACCGCAAGTTCCCGTTGCTGCAAAAGAGCTGTCAACTCGTCTACGGTGGCCGGCTTCATGTCTGCTTCCTCACGGTGCACGGGAGTCGTGCAGCCGGCGGCCACGAGGCACAGCACCGTCAGGTAAGGCACCAGGCGCACGGCACTCTTACGCCAATACGACATCCAGCGCTTCTCCGACTTCATGAATTCCCACGAGTTCCATCCCGTCAACCGGCTCGAGCTTTGCGAGGTTCCGCTCCGGCAACAAACACCGTTTGAAACCCATTTTCGCTGCTTCACGTATCCGTAATTCAGCCTGACTAATGCCGCGCACTTCACCGCCAAGGCCGACCTCGCCCAAGACGAGCAATCCGGGCTCTACCGGCACTTCCCGCAAGCTCGAGGTCACTGCCGCGACGATACCGAGATCGATCGCCGGTTCATCAATGTGCATGCCTCCTACCACATTCACATACACATCTTGGCCGGACAAATGCATACCCAATCGCTTTTCCATGACCGCCAATAGGAGCGAGACGCGATTCAGATCCACGCCGTTTGCCATCCGTTTGGGCATGGCGTAACTGGTCGAAGACACCAACGCTTGTAATTCGACTAGAATCGGACGCGATCCTTCGATGCTCGACACGACCACAGAGCCTGTGGTCCGCTGCGGGCGTTCTCCCAAAAACAATTGTGAGGGATTGGTGACTTCTTCAAGCCCGGACTCTTTCATCTCGAACACACCGATCTCATTGGTAGATCCGAACCGATTTTTTACGGCACGGAGGATGCGATAGCTGTGTCCCTTGTCTCCTTCGAAATACAGGACGGTATCGACGATGTGCTCCAGCAAGCGCGGTCCGGCGATCGCTCCCTCTTTGGTGACATGTCCAATGATGAATACCGGCACACCCGATCGCTTGGCGAACCACATGAGCTGGCCGGACACTTCCTGAACCTGACTGATGCTGCCGGGAGCCGACGTCAATTGCTCTGTGTAGACCGTCTGAATGGAATCGACCACCACAGCAGCAGGTTGAATTTCCTGAACGGCCTTCAAAATCTGTTCGAGCGACGTTTCGGCGAGGACCAGGAGGTTCGGATGCTCGACCCCAAGCCGCTGGCCACGCATCTTGATCTGCCGAGGCGACTCTTCCCCGGAGACGTAGAGCACCGGCTGCACGTTCGACGCCAGGCGAGGCAGGGCCTGCAACAGCAAGGTGGTCTTGCCGATGCCCGGATCTCCTCCGATCAAGATAACGGCGCCCGGAATCACTCCGCCGCCCAGGACTCGATCGAATTCGCTGATGCGAGTCAGCCGGCGGTCTTCACCGATCACTTCAATCTTCGCAATGGGGGTCGCTGCCGGCTGCGCCACGTTCATGGCAACGGGGCGCCCTTTCCCCGTCGGGGCATGCCGTTCTTCCTTGATCGTGTTCCACCCCCCGCAATCCGGACAGCGTCCGAGCCATCGTGGCGATTGATGCCCGCATGCCTGGCAGGAAAAGATCGACTTGGATTTCATGAACCGGAAAGCCTCAACGAGGTGGTGGAACGAGCTTCATCATAGAGGAAAGCTGTGATCAAAGGAAGGAGATGGATAGGTCGACAGCGCGAGCCAGAAGGGCACCAGTCCTGCTACAATTTTTTTCGCACGTCCTTCCAGTCTTTGGCAACCTTGCTTTTCCGCGGCACCTCCCCGACGGGCGGCTCGGGTACGACAATGGCCTCGAGCCTTCGCCTGAGGAACGTCTCCGCAAAGGCTTTCGAACGACCGATCCCCGTTTTTGCCGACTTCCAACCAGCCTGATGGAGCTCATCGATTTTTGCTCCGAGCGCGTCCTCCCCCGCTGATAGGGCCAGAACGAACCCCCGAGGAAACTTGTGGGTGGAGAGCCAGGTCCTCGCTTCCGCGCTAGTGGCAAACACATCGGCTCCTGCAGGAACGATCACGACGTAGATGACACCGTAATAGAACTGAGTGAGCTTACCGAGTTCATCGGCGGCATCGGCGATCGGCCTTGCTTCCGGGTCGATGCGCGGGATCAAACGTGAAACCGGCGTCTCCGCATGAACGTCCTCCATCAATGCGGCCATTTCCACTATCAGAATCGGGGTGCGGCGTTCCCAAACAACCAGATTCGCTTCGCCTTCCCCTGAGGACACGCGCGGGCTGCTGCCGATTCTCACTTGGACGGGGACAATGTCCTTGCCTTTTGGGAGAACCGAGAGGAATGCCCTCCCATCTCCTCCGGTCATCGCCGTTGCCGACACTGCTCCCTTGACGAGGAGTTCAACCGGCTCTCCGCCAAGTGGCGAGTCTTTCAGTAACCCTTTGGCCAGCAATTTGGTTTCGATGGTGGTCTGTTGGTGGGGTGCTGTAAGGCTATCTTTCACAAGAACTGCGGCGGCGATCTTTTCCACCGCCGGTACAGGACCGGCGACGGTCAGGAAAAGAACCAGAGAC
>DASTQY010000464.1:0-6671 GCA_035761525.1 Nitrospira sp.
GCAGGACTGGGCCAAGTCGTTAGTTGCTGAGGGTTCGCAGGTCGTCCCTTCTATCCGCTCGCTACCTCTCCGCGCGCGAAACGCACAGTACGTGTCGTTTAGCCGCTTGTCCACCGCAAATTCATTTGAATGAATCGCCGCCCCCACCTCGGCGATGAACTGATTCCTTCTGGCGTTGTTCAGGGTCTTGCATAAGGTAAGTAGGGCACATATTCCTCTTGTGAAACTATCCTTGACACCTGTTTGGAGACGCCCTAGCTTGGGCGGTACTTATCCATCCAAGGGAGGCGGACATGACGACGCGCTTTCCACTTTTTTTCGTGGGAATAATCCTTTGCATCCTAGTGGCCTGCTCGGAACAGCAGCCCCGACCTGACAGTCTGCCCGCAGAGAAAGCTCAACAGACAGAGACGCTCCTCGCAAACGCGGAGAGTGGAACTCCAGAGGACAAATACAATCTCGGCATGCGGTTCGAAAGAGGAACCGGCGTGCCACAGAACTATCGAGAAGCCGCCCGCTGGTATCGACTCTCTGCGATGCATGCGTATCCGGATGCTCAATACAAACTTTGCGAGATGTCCGAGCATGGGCGAGGTTTGCCCCAGGACTATCAAGAGGCGTTACGTTGGTGTGGTCTCGCCGCCGATCAGGGTCACGGGCATGCGATGTTTATGCTTGGACGTCTTTATCATACCGGGCATGGCGTGCCTCGGGATGTTGTGAGAGCGCATATGTGGTACAACCTGGCGTCAGCTTATGGTTATGAGGAGGGAAAGAGATGGCGTGATCGTCTTGCTGCTGATGATGATTCTTTGCAGATGACTCGCGAACAGGTTGCTGAAGCGCAGAAGCTGGCTCGTGAATGGAATGTGAAAATGAAGGCTACCGGCCATTCAGGTCACTAGGGCAGTTTTGTCGACACCAAACCGCAGCGCCACGGTCATGGTATGACTACTCGTAACGATACACTTCAACTCTTTGGTCAATACAGTGAACTATTGGCTCACCCTTTCTTTGCAGTTTACCGGTGGAGTGGATAACCCTCTTTTCACGACGTCCTCGAAACCTCGGGCGTATTTCTTGAAAACCCATCACCTACTAAGTAGATGAAAGCAGAATAGGGGCCGTATTGAATTGCGAAGAAAAATCGCACAGTTGCGTTGTTCGAATCACCGTGTGGCAATTGCCGGAATCTTGCCGTAAGCGAGGGAAACCTCTAGGACCGCGGTATTTCTAGTCCCGATACAGTGAAGTAGCGGCCCATGGCAGTAAGGGGACTTCTATGCGGACACGAACGCGTATCTGGCTTGTCTTGCCATGGTTGTTCTTCTTCAATTCTCCCCCCTCTGTCCCAAGCCTTCTCGCCGAAGTTGTCAAACCCGAAGCGCTCTATGACAAATCTCGGGCTCTCATTATTGGCATCGAACAGTATATGCAGGCCCCTTCTGTGCCTGGAGCGGTCGACGAAGGCAAGCAGGTCGCGCAAGTCCTCCGTCAGCTCGGATTCGACGAGATCATCGAGCTGTATAACAAAGATGCAACGTCACGACGGCTCCATCAAGCGCTCACCGACATCTTCGCGAGAAAAGTGGACCGCAAGGGCCGGGTGGTCGTGTTCTTTGCCGGCCATACCGGCACCATTCGGAGTAGTAAAGGCCGGGATTTCGGCTATCTCGTTCCCGCAGATGCTCAGGTCAACAAAGCCGCGAAGTCACTCACCGTCGAGACGTTCAGAGATTTCACCAGGCGATCTCCCTCAAAACACACCCTGCTGATTATCAATGCGCCTGTTCGAGCGTGGGAGGCCGTTGCTCTCAAGTCCATGTCGCCCCAAGCAGAGGCGGACAGTGACGCGTCCGCCGTTCAGGTCATTGCACGAGCCGACCAACGTGGAAAAGCCGACCAGGCAGAAGGCAAGACGCCGTTTGTCGGGGCCTTATTAACCGGTCTCTCAGGAGCGGCTGATCTCAATCAAAATGGATGGCTGACTGCTTCTGAACTAGGTATCTACCTCAAACAACAGGTCTATGCTATTTCTTTGCGCCTCGATGGCGAGGGAGATATGGTCTTGTTTCAACAACCTACAGTGGAAGTGGGGCCCGTAGTAGAGCCCAATTCTCAGGCGACCCAGGACCGTGAGGCCGCGAAGAGTGAGTATGAACAGGCCGTCGCACTTTTACAGGGAGGGAAGTATGCGGAGGAGGCATTAGCTCGGCTCAATCGTGCCATCGAATATGATCCAACCTTTGGCGACGCTTACCTCTTAAAAAGTTATCTCCGGCTGGAGGTCTTACCAGACCTTGACGAAGCGCTTGCCGCTGGGCAGCAGGCTGTCAAAGGCGCGCCTGACAATCCTGACGCGTTTTATACGCTCGGCCTGGTGCATGAAAAAATGGGCCACTACAAAGAAGCGGAGGAAGCGTTCATCGAGGCGGGGAAGCTGAATCCGGAAAATGAGTATGTGTATTTTTCCCTTGGAACGCTGTACGAAGATCAACTCAACGACAAGGCCAAATCAGTCGCAGCCTTCCGCCGATACCTCCAGTTAGGCGGAGCCAATGCTCGAGCGAGATCGGCTGTGAGTCAAGCGGATCAGACGGTTGTATCTCCTGCCGACCCCTCGCCTTAAACGTTCAAGTTGTGTGAAACGCTGACACTTTCAGCCCCAATGCCATATTGCCCCACAGGAGCAGAAGAGAGACCGCGCCGGCTATGCATTAACTGTTCGCTCCGGACCCTCAGAATTCCGCAGAGTGAGAGACCCATGCGTGTCGTCCCCTCCCTTCATCATTGAGCCTCAGAAGAAGCAGCTAGCTCATCGATCCGTCGCTGCATTCTCCTATGGACTGATTCGACACAAGCCTGGCGCTTGTCAGTTTGATAAGTCTCGACGAACGTCTCTATTTCCTCGCCAGAAACGTTCATACGCTTAATAATGAAAGCGTTTAGCGCATTAACGAGTATTTCGTGAAAGGCTATCTCAGCAACCACTACCTGAAACAAGTGTTCAACCTTCATCTCTCCCCCCTTTTGTCTCTTTGCGGTCAAAAATGCCGGGTTGGAACCGGATTCGTAAAAAATGCAGAATGTAGGCGATCGCTGATAGACAAATCGCGACTCTCTTATTATATTTTGTCCCCAAATGGGAAGTGCAAATCAGATACGAGTGCTTCTCGTCGATGATGACGTCCGTGTCCGTCAAACACTGAGCAGTATCCTTAAACCGTATTCCAACATTGAAGTGGTCGGTGAAGCGAGCGATGGCGACGAGGCCGTTACGAGTGTTGGGAACCTCCGGCCGACTGTAGTGATAATGGACATCAGTATGAAGAAAATGGACGGCATTACGGCAGCTCGGTTAATCAAGGCGCGATATCCTGATGTTCTCGTGGTGGGATGCTCTGCCCACACGCAAGAGTACAATATATATGCCATGAAGCGAGTGTGTGCTTTTGAAGCGTTATTGAAGAAGGAAGATGCGACTAAGGACTTGTACCCCGCGATACAGAGAGTCATGGCAGCGGGTGATCGCCCTGCTATAGCCAAGGATCACAACTGAATTAGCCTCGAAAATAGCGCTGCTCCCAAATCACCTACATCGGGCGGAAACACCGTAATCGTCAGCCGCCTGCCTTGTCCGCCGTTTAGAGACGGCTGATCAAGCAGAACTGTATGACCATCGTGATGGCCTCGCGAAACGTTCGTGCCACCACTTCTTGAGTCAGGTATAAGGCCTTCACTATAGAGTGAACCCGGTATACGGTTTGGAAGGAATTTAAGACCACATCAGAAGCGGTTCGACCACAAGAGCGCTGGAAACTTTCGAAGGCATCGTTCAACAAGACATCGAAGGGGGTTTGGCCGAGACGTTTAGCATCGTGATCGGCCGTCCTTGTGGTGTTTTCGCCTTAGACGTGCGCTTTTTACGACTGGATTGGTGACAATAACGACATACTCGCCATCGGGAATTGTGAAGTGAGACTTGATTATCAGCATTTCTCTTTGATCTTAACCCTGGCACTGCGATTGCTAAGTAGTTTCATGACTCATTTTAGGTGTATGCCAATACGGAGGGATCTCATGTATCAGTTCCGAAGAGAGGACATGGCCTTACAGGCCGCAATGCTTCTGGCGGTCTACGAGAGAACGCCAGTTATGGTGATGGCTCGCGGTGGTATGGACCTGTTTAGCATTGGTCCAATCAACCAAGCAGCCGTTCATAAGGCCGGCCGACATATAGCTACCGTCTACCGTCCAGGACAGGTAGACTATATGGGATTAGCGTGATGTTCGTGTCATTCCTTCTCTCACCTGCGACAAAAGAAGCAACGCCAACTCGCATTCGAGCCGCCACACTGTTCTGGATTCTTTTTGTAAGCCCTGTCTTCTGTTTCTTTCCACAAATCGGCGTTGCTTCCAATGTGCAGGATACTTCGCGTCATTTGTATGATCGCGTGATGGAAGAATTCAAACAGGGAGACTATGAAGCGGCATTGGCTGGCTTCAGGTTCTTTATTGCATTACATCCGAAAGCAGCCTTGGCGGCGAACGCACAATACTGGATGGGCGAATGCCAATACCGGCTAGGTCGTTATGAAGATGCTCTCAGGTCTTTTTCGAATGTCGGAGCGTATGACCCAGTCAGTCAAAAGCGAGCTGCGTCGGCATTCAAGATCGGCCAGACCTACTCGATGCTTGGGGATTATTATAGAGCGCGCTTCGTGTTCGAGGAGGTTATTGATCATTACCCAGGTGGAGCCGAAGCCCAACTCGCTCGCAAGGCGATTGATGGCATTATCCCGAAGATTGGCTCTAAGCCTTCACATCCTGTGAAACAGGTCAGCAACATGACGACGAGATAACCAAGCATCGGATTTCAGAGAGGAATCGTTCAGCAGGACATCGAAAGGCTCGGGAAGGAGATTAAGAGCTTATCGCTAGACCTGTTACAAAACCCACCGTCTGGCTCACACCTTGTCGTATAGTCTGCTTTCGAAAAGCATGATTAGGACAGCTCCACACGTAATACTCTAGAAGGCCGCGCGTGTTCCGTCAGATCTTCTGTTACGAAAGTAAATGTTCACAGGACCGCCTGCGCGGACCTGTGACTCAGAGCGTAGTGAGTCCGTGCGCCAGAGCGAACTTGATGAGATCAGAAGTTGTATGAACCCCGAGCCTTCGCGTGATATTTGCTTTGTGAAACTCCACCGTTTTGGTTGAGATATTCAGTTGTTGAGCAATATGGCGGGTGGACTGCCCTTGCGCCAGCAAGACCAAAATTTCCCGTTGCCTGCACGTTAAATCGCTGGAATACTCCTCGGGCCTGAACCACTCATGTTCCAAGGCCTCTCGTATTTCAGGCGCGATCTTCTCTGACAGGAAACGTCTGTTGGCGAATACGGTCTCAATCGCGAGACGCAGTTCTTCAGCTGCTGACTGCTTTAACACGTAGCCGCTCGCGCCTGCTCGAAACCCTTCGCTGATGGAAATGGCTTCTGTCAGCATCGTGACGAGAATTACCTTCACTTTTGGAAGTCGCTTTTTCAGTTCTCTGGTAGCCGCAAAGCCGCTTAACCCCGGCATACAGGCATCCAAGAGGATAACGTCCGGTCGACACTCCAAAGCCCGACTGACGATATCGCCGGAGTCCTGCACCTTACCAACAATTGTGAAATGGGGTTCGAGCAGCTTGCTCACACTTTCAAGGACGAGGGGATGATCGTCGACCAGCAGTAATGAGATCGTATCTGTATGCAACAGGATTAAATCCTCCAAGGTACGTATTATACCTCATCTCGACGCATCTAGGAACCAGCAGCAGAGGAGAAGTCGGAACTGAAGGCTGGGCGCATTCCTGTTGGGGGCTTCTCGCACCATCGAACAGCCATTCGCACAGAGTAGATCAACAAGGTCAATTCCCAGTACCGCATCCGCGTCTCCGGTCTTAGAGTGAAGTAAACATCAATGGGAGGAAGAAATATGTGGCGCGCCTTCTTGGTCAGCCTGAGCGTCCTCTTCATGGGCCCCTCGATAGGGTCGGCTGTGGATTTTAAAGTAGTAGATAAGAATTGTTGGATTGAGATTTTCGATGACGACGAATATGACGAGGACGATCCGCACGTCAAGATCCAAGGACCCGCAGAGTACGCCACCTTGAAAGATGTCTATGGGCGCAATTGGAGCAAGGACATTGAAAGCGTAATTGTGGGCACAAATGCGACTGTGCACGCCTGGATGAATAAAGACTTTACGGGGCCGGAACTTACCTTTACCCCCGGACAACGCGTGCCAAAACTTTCGAAACTCAAAATGTCGAATTCCATTGAATCCATGAAAATTATCTGCGGACCTTAACCGACGCTCCATTAAGTTGGTAACAGTCTTCTCGCAAGAGACTCTTAATTCTTAATATGGGAGCAGTCGGGACCGCGAAATCATGGAATCCGTGAGGGGCTCAGGTATCTGAGGGAAGTAGCCTTCGCTTTTGCGACCTTGATGACCGAGGACGCAAAACGGCAGCTAACCATTCCCACTTCGCAAAACAGGGGATCGATCCCGATGCTATCTAATGGTCGGACTATAAATCTTCATCGGTGTTTGCTACCGGGCTATTTACCAGCTCCATCTGTTGAGAGAGGAATAACGAGCGTCGGGTTTGCGAACGCCGGCGG
>DASTQY010000465.1:0-4111 GCA_035761525.1 Nitrospira sp.
GTAATCCGTTCGGGATCGCGCTCGGCGGCACCCGGGAGGTTCTTCAACGCGGTCAGAATGCTTTGAAGCTCCAACACGGGCATCGCCTGTTCCCCATCGGCGACCAGGAGGTCGAGCCGGTGGGACAGGATGCGCGTCCACGTCTTCGACGCCAGCGGCAGGTTGTGGTCGTAATAGCGTAAGAAAAAAACACCGTCTTCGTAGATCAGCTCAATTTCCTGGCTCTCAAGGACTGCACCGTACTGATCGGCCAGGATCGGCAGCAAGACCTTGTTTTCCAGTTCGCGTTTGATGGGATGCCAATCGATGTCGAAGGCCGTCGCGTACCGTGAACTGGGCCCGTTCTCCAGGACATCCCTCCACCACCGATTCAGCGTCTTGCCGATTCCCATGTGGTTGGGCACCACATCCAGCACGATCCCGAGGCCGTGCTGTTGGACCGTCCGGACGAATGCTTGAAACTCCTCTTCGCTTCCGAGCTCGGGATTCAGGAGGACGGGATCAATGACATCGTATCCATGGTCGCTGCCGGGCGTGGCTTTGCTGATCGGTGACAAATAGCAATCGGTGATTCCCAAGGCATGCAAGTAGGGCACGGCCCGTTGCGCATCCGCAAAGGTGAACCCGCGATGCAATTGCAGCCGGTAGGTGGCCAGTGGGATCGAGCTGGGGTTGCCAGCGCTCATGACGCGCGTCTCAATATGTGAGGATTGGCGGACGAAGGATGCGGAAGGACCACGAGACCTGAATGCGAAACATGGAACCGTTTCCGGTCGTGTCCCGTGTCGTAGCCGATGCGGCTGTACGCCGGAACTGTGCTGCGCCGGTCTGCGATCACTCGCCGCAACCGCGCGTGAGGACCGATATGCACGTCATCCAGAATGACACATTCTTCGAGATAGGCTCCCTGTTCGATCCGCACTCCGCGTCCGATGATCGACTTCCGGATGTCGGCGTCAACGCACTGACTGCCCTGCCCGATCATCGAATCATCGAGGTGAGTCCGGACCAGAGCAGCCATCGGTCCGTCATACCCGCTGGAGAGAATCGGCCAGGCCGTATTGCGTAAGTCAAAAGGAGGATGTTCGCCGAGGACATCCATGTTCGCTCGCCAATAGGCTTCCAGAGTCCCCACATCCCGCCAGTATCCCTGTTCTTCGTACGACCGCAGTCCGGGAATTTCGTTATCGTGAAGGTTGTACACGTACACCCGATGATCTTCCAGCAATTCCGGAACGATATTGCGTCCAAAGTCATGCGGGCCTGGTCGCGAGGCATCGCGCTTCAGCAATGGAACCAACGTGTCGGTCTTGAACAAATAGTTACCCATTGAAGACAACGCGTACCCCTGCCGTCCCGGCATGGGCTTCGGCGCAGTCGGCTTTTCCTCAAATCCGACCATTCGTCCCTCTCCGTCCGCTTCCAGGATCCCGAACCCGCCCGCCGCTTCGATCGGAACAGGCAAGGCGGCGACTGTCGCGTCGGCATCGTGTTCGAGATGCGCTTGGATCATCTGCTGGATGTCCATACGATACACGTGGTCGGCACCGAACACGGCGATGACGTCAGGGTCCCAATCGTCGATGAGGTTGAGATTTTGGTACACGGCATCTGCGGTGCCTTCATACCATCCGTCCCGTGCGCGCATTTGCGGAGGGACCACGCTCACGAAGCTGCCGGCGAGACGCCCGCCGAACTGCCAGCTCTGACGGAGATGTTCGATAAGGGACTGAGACCGGTATTGTACGAGGACGTACAGGGATGTGATTCCGGAATTGACGAAATTGCTGAGGACGAAATCGATGATACGGTATTTGCCTCCGAACGGCACGGCCGGCTTGCTGCGGACTTCCGTCAATGGCAAGAGACGCTCCCCCTTCCCTCCCGCCATGATGATTCCCAAAATCCGTTGCGGCTTCAAATGGTTCCCCTTTATTTCGTCGCACGGAAGTGTGGGGGCAACAGGAACGATACCAACTTGCTGTGGGAGCACCTAACTAGGAGATCCCCCGGTTTCATGTGGTTTTGCATGCTTATCGGTCCGTGACACGGCGGACTGGGGAATTCCCCAGTACGCTTCACTGGGTCTTACCGGCGAAGATGCAACGGACTCATGGGTTTCCCTTGGTGTGCACAGACGGACCTACAGGTTGGCAGGGTCGGTCACATGTTCATCTGGCCCCTCTCTGGATTTCTAGTATTGGTTCTGATCAGTGCAACGGGCTATGCGGCTGAGGAGAGCGGAGGCGAGCGGGCAAAGGAACCCCCCAAGGCGGTTGAACCGAAGAAAAAGTCAGAGGGAGAGGTAAAGTCCGACAGCAATGGAAAGCCCGGGTCTGAAAAGGCCGGAGCCGAGGACAAAAAGACGGACGACAAGAAAGCAGAAGACAAAAAGGCGGACGACAAAAAAGCAGAGGACAAAAAGGCTGAAGACAAAAAGGCTGAAGACAAGAAAGCGGACGAGAAGAAACCGGACGAGAAAAAGGCAGAAGAACCGTCCCCCCCGAAACCAGAGGAGCACAAGAAGGCTGTCACGTCGCTGAACCTGGCCATCAAATTGGCGCTGATGGCCGATCCGCAATTGTTTCCCCTTGAAATCGAAGTGGAAATGGATAAAGGCAAGGCCGTGCTGACCGGTGCTGTCCCAACTGAAGAGGAAAAAGGAAGAGTGGCCGAGATCGCCAGCAAAGTCGAAGGAGTAGAAGGGGTCGTGAACAAGCTGAACGTGACGCCGGCGCTCCGGGACAAACTGGCCAAAAAGCAAGACGAGACGATTGCCCATGTCGTTCGAGATCGTCTGTCGCGTAGCGAAACTCTGAAGGCGGTCGGATTCGACGTGAAATCCGAGAACGGCATTGTGTATCTGAGCGGCAAAACGCGATTCCAAGTCATCGCGCTCGAAGCGGCGGAGGCCGCAAGGCAGGTCCCTGGCGTTCGCGCCGTCGATACTGCCGGTGTGCAGCTCGTCGCAAAAGACTAACATCAGAGGTCGTCATCGAGCCCAAGATCCGAGTCAAGCGCACGTGCACCACACGCGGCCTGACCCGGACCTGAGCCTCGGCCTGTTCATGGAGGATCGGCTCACGCGTGTCATCAAAGACTTATCGACGCATTCCCGCCAGCATCACCGTCAGCATCACATCAAGCGGCGGTGGTTGCTTAGCGCCGATTTCTCGTACGTGTGGTGGGGCCAGGTCGTATCGCAAGTAGGAGACGGTATCTCCAAGCTGGCGTTGCTCTGGTTTGTGTATTCGGTCACGGGCTCACCGCTGAAAACCAGCATCATCGGAATCTTACAAACCGCTCCCGCTATTGTTCTGGCGCCCATCATCGGGGTGGCCGTCGACCGCCTTCCGAAAAAAGCACTGTTGATCGTCTCGGATCTCGTGCGGGCGGTGGTGATCGGGCTCATTCCGTGCTGGATGTCGGTGGACACCTTTAACGTCTCTTCCTTATATGTCCTCGTGACTTTGCATGCAGTGGCCACGGCAGTGTTTGGACCGGCGTTGACTGCATCCGTTCCCTCATTGGTACTGCCGTCTCAGTACACCTCCGCCAACGCCCTGCTTCAGATCACCACCAGTTTGGGCATCATTTTGGGTCCAGCCTTGAGCGGATTAGGGATCGCCGCGCTCAGCTCACAGGAAGTGTTATGCCTTAATGCTTTGACATACGTGGTTTCGGCTGCCTGCTTCATTCCAATCCGGTTCGCGCCTCCCGTGCTCAGCCTGGTGTCTCATTCTCCCATCATGTCTGCCTGGCGCGACGTCGTCGAAGGACTTCGGTATGTGCTGAAAGGCCGCCGGATCATCATCTTTCTCACCGTCACTGCCTCACTGTACACGTTTGCCACGAGCGCATTTACCACGCTGTTCCCCGTATTCGCCAGGAAACTGCTGGATCTCGGTCCGGTGGAAGTAGGCTATTTGTGGTCCATGCTCGGAATAGGACTGCTCACCGTGTCGCTCGCACTGACCGTCATCAGCGCCTGGAGCGTGAAGCGCCGGATCAAGGTGATTGCCATGGCGAGCGCCGTGAGCGGTCTCGCCCTTCTGGCCCTGGTCATGGTGAATCATCCGACTGAGGCGGCTGGTCTGTTGATCGTCTTGGG
>DASTQY010000466.1:0-14969 GCA_035761525.1 Nitrospira sp.
GATGAAAGACCCGCTTCAGATTCGTCCAGAAGGTCCTGAGCGAGAACCGCCGGTCAGCGGCCTCCCGCTCAAGTCCAAAATCACGGCTGATCAGGTCACTGTTCCTCATCAGATCACGGGAGCCTTTGATGAGCAGTGCGAGCGAGAGCACGACGACGAAGAGCCGAATCAGTTCGCCGGGCCAGATACTGACGCCAGCCGTCCATGAAAACGGTTCTCCTTCGTCATGCCCGGCAAGCAGCACAGATCCACCGGCGGTGAGCACAACAGCCCAGAACGCCGCCAGGAGCACAATGGTCAGCGCTCCAGTCCATACGGGGTTTCGCGATACCCACAGCCACAGCCGCTGGTTGCTCCACACGATGATTGTGGCGAGCACCACCCCGATGGCGAGAAGCGTGGCAGCCGCGTGGTCATCGAATTCAATGCCTTGTTTCAGTTGTCCATGTTCGTCCGTGTAGTCGAGATCCGCGCGCAACGGATGGACGGTCCGCACGCCTTCCTTTTCGACCACACTCAAGTCAACGGCGCCCTCTCTTCCGACTTCGAAGAGTCGCGGATGGGAGGCAGTGTCATAGAGGCGATTGTCCGGGGTCTGCGCGACATGGTAGCTGGTCGTGCAGGGCCCGGTTTGCTGTTGATGTCCTTGTTGCTCGCAGCGAACGTGACCCACGGCTTGCAACACGGCGAAGTACGCTGAAGTTTGGTAACTGCTGCGGAAGGGCGGAACGTCCCGTTGAAGACCGCCCTCCAGCTGCAACCCGAAGGGGGCGGCGATGACCATGTTGCGCGTGGACTTGTATTCGCTGGGATGCAAGTGGCGCGCGTCCAGATCAACGGTAAAAAAGATCGCATGAGGAAACGCGGGGCGCAGCGCCTTGATGATCAGCAGCGCGTCATAGGGGTCTGTGCCCAGAATGCCGATCGCACGGGCCCCTTCCCCTTCATCGTGAATGCGCGCGACCAGCGCGCGCACATAGTCAGTTTGCCCCGTGCCTTCCGGCCGGTCCCGCGTTGCATCCTTTCCTTTGGCGTCGGCGCCCGCCTTGGCGGCGCGTGCCGCTCTGGCAGCATCGTCGCCTGGGATTTCGCCGTCCAATCCGCTCAAATAACTGTATCGGAACACGTTGAGGAGCAGCGACTCGTAGTCGGCGGGACGTTGGATCTGCAGATCGATCGCCTGGGCAACCGTCTGGCACCATTGTTTGACCTGAACCGGCACCTGAATGGCCTTAAGATCGGTTTCCGAGAACGTCGCAATTTTCGCGCAGGCCGCGGCGCGAAATTCAATCGGAAGGGTGCGCCCATAAAACGAATCCCATTCACCGATAAGAATCACGGCGTCCCAGCCCAGCCGGACCTGTCGTCGTTCCAATTCGGCAATCAACGATTGAAAGCGTATCTCGTCCGACCCGACGTCGTAGATGACTCTGACCTTGGCCTCCGATAGTTGGCGATAAAACCGGTGCTCACATTCTTCGTAGCTTGTACAGGATGAGCCTGACTCGGACTTGAGGCCATAGGCCAAAAGGCCTTTCATCGCACTGGCCCAAGGGGAGTAAAGCTCGACCCAACCGTCCGCAGTGGGCCAGATCCCAACGTCGTGCTGCGCGTTTCCGTACAATGCACCCGCTTCATCGAGAAGCGCCCGATATGCCGATGAGCTGCGAGGACCGACGATCTTGAAGGAGACGGCTCGCTGCAGGGCCGGATCCAGGCGCACGAGAGAAGGTTTCGCACCGTTGAGCAGACACTCGTTGCTGCCGTCTTCACGACACACGAGCCCTTGCGACAACGATGTTAAGGTGGCGAAGAAGCCGGCGGTGATCGCTTCGTCGGGTAACCATACGATGAGGATGCTGTCGGCGCGGGAGCCTGCAGGACCGCAGACGCGCGTCTTTCGAAGACGATACCATTCATAGGGAAGCCCCTGAACTGAGCTGTTCGGTTCCCAATGCACGAAGGACAGATGACCCTCGTCTTCCGGCGCATAGCAGGCGGCTCCGAGAGCCGTGCCGACGGCATACCGATCCCGAAGGCGCGATTCGGTACTCTCGACATAGCCTCCCCCGGTCTTCGTGATGAGCAAAACCGTAAGTTGCTCTCCACGATGTACTCGCTGGCCAATCGCATGACGCAGGGGTCCCAGTCGTTTGGCCAAGGAAAATCCTACGGATGTGGTCTTGGCGGCTCCTTGCTCGCGAATCGCCCGGTCAACGGCAGCCACTGGGTCTTCCCACAGTCGCGCCCTGACGAACTGCTCGGCAGTGGACTGCTTGATCTCCAGTCCGTTGCCTACGGGTCGTGAGCTGCGCAAGGGCTCTTTGACCAACAACACCCCGGCAATGGCCAGCACCAGCGTGAGTGCGCCCGCGACCGCTAATTTTGAATCACCTCGAGACTTGGCCACGGATGGCTTCTCCTCATTCGCGCAAAAATGGGACCACTGTACACCAGACAATGAGGGGGACTGCAACAAGGCACTGCATTGCTCTGCACCTGAGCGGGAGCGGCTTCATCTCTATACGACCGGATGTGTGAACCCACCTTGGAAAGACCGTGGGGAATATGCACAGCTGGGGTAACTGAGGAACGGCCGCACTTACGAGGAGCAGCTCACGCTGACGTGCTTGCCCCAATTAGGCGGAGGGGCGGCATATCCCTCCATTCCAGGCTGGTCAGTATAGGGGTGTTGGAGAAGGGCCAGGAGACGGTCGATCTCAGCGAAGTCCTTTTGCTGAGCCTTTTCAATGGCTGCTTGGGCCAGGTAATTGCGGAGCACATATTTCGGATTCACGCGGTTCATGGCTTGTTGCCTGTCGTCATCCCGACTACGCTCCGCTCGCAGCCGCTCGGCATACTGAGCGGCCCATGCATCGAAGCGTTCTCTGTTGAGAAAATGTTCGCGCAGCCTGTCATTGACCATTCCTCGTCCGGAGAGAAACCCGCCCAATTCTCTCAACACGATGGTATAGTCCGCATGGCTGCCTTGCAGCAGACCCAAGAAATCACGGATGAGTTCCTCGTCTTGGTCTCGTGCTTCTGCCAACCCGAGCTTGGCCCGCATGAGTGATCGGTACTCCCGCTCGAAGAGCGGCGTATAGCCATCGAGTCCTTCCTTTAAGGCGTCCTTCTCCGCGAGCGGCAGCAAAGCCTGAGCAAGACAGCTCAGATTCCACAATCCGATATACGGCTGCTGGTTGAAAGCATACCGGCCGTTGTGATCGGAGTGATTGCAGATGAATCCCGCATCATAGTCATCCATGAAGCCGAAGGGACCATAATCGAGGGTCAGGCCAAGGATGGACATGTTGTCGGTGTTCATCACGCCGTGCGCCCAGCCAACTGCTTGCCACCGAGCAATCAACCTGGCCGTGCGTTCCACGACTTGCGCAAACAAAGCCGCATATTTGTCCGTGGTCTCTCGAAGGTGAGGGTAATGATGATCGATGACGTAATCGGCCAAGACCTTGAGATGTTCGTGTTGGCGCCGATAATAGAAGATCTCGAAAGTGCCGAATCGCACATGCGAGGGGGCCATACGCACGAGCATCGCGCCGCTTTCGACCTGTTCCCGGTACACTTTATCGTCGCTGCCGACAATGGAGAGCGCTCTCGTTGAGGGAATGCCGAGCGCATGCATGGCCTCGCTGCACAGGTACTCCCGTATCGTCGAACGCAGCACTGCACGGCCGTCGCCGTCCCTGGAGAAGGGCGTGATCCCTGCCCCTTTGAGATGCAGATCCCACCGCTCACCCCGTGCATTGATGGTTTCACCCAGAAGGATGGCGCGACCGTCTCCAAGCTGCGGCACGTAGACGCCAAATTGATGACCCGAATACAGCATGGCAAGCGGCTCCATAGCCGGCGTCAACATACTGCCCCCGAAAAGGGCGGCGAACTCCGGCCTCTTCGCTTCTCGAAGATCGAGATCGATGAGATCGGCGGCGGCAGCGTTGACACTGACCAGATAAGGCGATGACGAGAACGGGGTGGGGTTCAGTTTCGCGTAGAACGCCTCTGGGAGACGGGCATACGTGTTGTTAAACGTAAGGGTTTCGAGATGACGATCGCCCATGGACCCAGGATGCCAGGGCCGACTGGCTGTTTACAACTAGAGAACCTTGGGCAAGTCTGGACCGATGTACGTCCTGGGTGCTCACAAAGTGTGTCCCGTAAGGCCACAGCGAGGGCCCGCGACACAAAGAATAATGAGCGTCCACGTTGCGGACGGGCGCGATTGCTGAGCGCCCAGTGTCCCCCAAGGCGAAGCGCCTGGCACGTTTGGCCCTCGGCGCGATGCGAGAACGATGCGGTCGGATTGTTTCAGCAGCCTGCTAACGGGCGGCTTTCAAGCGCGGGGGCGCCTCGTTCACGAGCGGCGTGAATTGCTCGTCGTCGAAGTCGTAGACCCAAAGGTCACCGGTCAGAATGGAGTACACCCAACCGTGGAGATCGACCTTCCCCTTACGGAGCTGCAAGGCGACGGAGGGATGCGTTCTGAGATGGTCTAACTGGGCGCGGACGTTTTCCTGCGTCGTTTTAATCAAACGGTCATTGCCTTCGAGGTCGGTATAATGCTCACGCATCAAGCGTCTTGTGGTCTCCGCCTGCCCGACCCATTCCCTCACGGCAGGCAAATCCTGGACCTCTTCTGGATGCAACAACGCCTTCATGACGGCGCAATCGGTGTGACCGCACACAATGATGTGCGGCACTTTGAGTACGGCCATCGCATACTCGATCGTCGCGGTGCTCCCTCCTTGCATCGATCCGTAGGGCGGAACCATGTTGCCGGCATTCCTTAAAATGAAGAGCTCCCCCGGCTCGGCCTGAGTCATCAGCGTAGGATCCACACGAGAATCCGAACAGGTGATAAACAGGGCGCGGGGTTCCTGTTTTTGCGACAAACGGATAAAGAGATCTTTCTTCCTTCCGAAGACCTCGCCGTGGAATTTCAAAAATCCTTTAACGAGTTTTTCCATAGCTATATGCCCCGCTCTCCTATCACCGCACGTTCAAGCACGCCGCTGTCAACGTCCGCCGTTCTGCAGCTCACGGTCCATCGTGAAGACGAAGACCCGTTCACCGAGTTGCACATCAATGTCCGTGAAGACGCCCAAAATCTTGGCACCGGTGATCTCGCTCACCTGCTCGCAGAGCTTATCGCGTCCTTGCGCGATTAAATTCTGCCGCAGACGCTTCACCATGTCGACACCTTCCGCAGTTTTTGCCAACTGCCGTTCCGCCGGCGTCAGGACCCCCTTGAGGCGCACGACCACTAAATCACGGACGATACTGGCCCGGACGTCGTCCGGGCCCCTGCCCATGAACTCCTGCTCGAACTTGATGATCGCGTTGCGGATCGCGGTTTCCATCGTTGAACCTGCGGGATTATAGAGTTGCACAGAATCATGAACAAGTAGATCGTGAGCCGTTTGTCTCGCCATCCTGGTCTGCTGTGGGCCTTTAGTGCTATCCGGCAAGGGTATTGAGACCCGAGGTCGACTGCTATGTTGACGGCGTTCGCCCCAGCATATTATTTATGATGAGACGGCGCTGCTGCCTGTCCAAAGTTCGTGAAGGACGAACAGGACGCCGGATTACTCCAATAGGCCGTAGGGTGACCGGCTATCAGACAGAAAGGCCGGTCGCAGTACAAGCCAACCGAATGGCATCGACGTCTGTCGAGGAATCGGTTGGCTTTTCTTTTGTTTCACGGAGTGATGAGACACCGATGACCGCCGCTCTGCTTGTCCCACTGTTTCCCCTTTTGACAGTGCTCCTCGTCGTCGCCGGCAACGAGGCGACCAGGCGCCAACGATCGAAAATCGGCGCCTGGCCGCTCGCCGCCGCCTTCTTGGGCGCCATCTTCACTCTCTACGTCGTGGCGACCAGCGGGCCGATTTCAATCCGGTTCTACGAGCCCGCGGAAGGCAGCGCGCTTCCCGTACCGATTGGCTTCCATATCGATCGTCTGAGTGCCGTGATGATGGTGTTGATCTCCGCCATCGGGACCATCATTTACACATTCTCCCTCGACTACATGTATCAGGAACCTCACGAGCGCCGGTATTTCGCCACCCTCGGCGTTGCAGTCTGCGTGCTCCTTTGCATGGTCTCAAGCGGCAACCTGATGATGCTCTTCGTCTTCTGGCAGATCCTCGGCTATCTGCTCTATGTCCTGATCCACAACCATGCCCATGCCGGGACCCTGGAAGGCGCCTTTCGCACGTTCACCATCTTGCGGGTTGGTGACATCGCATTTCTCGCGGCTATCGCCTTGGCCTACTCACTGTATGGCACGTTGGAATTTCCGGACATCTTTGCCGCCGCGGCGCGATCGACGGCTACCGTATCGCTTCTACCGGGCATTGAACTTAACGGCGCCACGGCGGTCGCGTTGCTTCTTTTCATCGGCGGCATGAGCAAGTCCGCTCAATTTCCTTTTCACGTCTGGCTTCCCCGGTACCTCTATGCGCCAACCCCCGTGACGGCGCTGTTGCACGCGGGCATCATCAACGCCGGAGGCTTTCTGATCAACCGGCTTGCGCCGCTGTTTGGCTTAAGTTCCACAACTCTGCACATCGCATTTCTCATCGGCACGCTGACTGCGGTACTCGGAGCCTCCATGATGCTGGCGCAGAACGACATCAAGAACATGCTTGGGTTTTCGACGATCGGCCAGATGGGCTACATGGTGATGGAGTGCGGGCTGGGGGCTTTTTCTTTGGCCGTATTCCATTTGATTGCGCACGGATTGTTCAAGGCCACCGTGTTCTTGAACAGCGGCAATGTCATCGGCAGAGCGCGTCAAGAACCGCATTTCCCCCACGCGAGCCATGACGCAGGCGAAGAAGGTTACTCGCCCCTGACATGGTTCACTGGTTTCTTTACGACTCTGGTGATTCCGCTGCTGATTCTCTTGCTCACCCACGGCATCCTGCACATTCCTCTGCTCGAAGCGCAAGGCACGGTGATCTTCCTCTTTTTCATTTGGGTCACGTCGTCTCAGGCCATCCTCACCCTGACCCGCTTGCGCGCCGTGGCTTCGTGGAAAGTATCGGCCGCGATGCTGCTGACGCTCTTGTTCGTCGTCTTCATGTACCTCTTCGCCGTAGAGTCGTTCACTGCCTTCTTATATCCGGATCCCCAGGAGGTCACCTTCTACTTTAAGGCGGCGGAACTGCCCGGCCGGCTGTTCGACATGATGATCGGGGCGACAACGCTCGTCATCGTCATCGGCTGGTGCTATGTCTACATGAAGGCTCACGGCCGCTCGCTGCCATTGCCGACCTGGATCGAGAGCATCCGGATCAAGCTCTATGTGCTGTTCTTGAACCGACTTTATGTGGATGAAGGTGGCCAGCGCTTGGAGCAGGCCCGCCTGTCGCTCTTCCAACGGCTTGAGAAGCACGCGGAGGAACGGGTGTGATGCATGCCTGCTTGACGAACGTCAAGACACCGTATTAATGGTAGCCCGCCGCCTTGGGGGGGCTCTCAGACGTTCGTACGTTCCCGGGGAAGCGACGCATGGACCGATGCAGGGGGGAATGAGGTGTTCATGACGTTAACGCTGTTGGTCCCCCTTCTCCTGCTGGTTGCCTCCGGTTTGGTGCTGATCGGCTCGGACAGTTCCCGCCATGCACGCGCGAAGATTGCCGCCTATCCCATTGGTGTCGCCTTTCTAGCCGCCATGGCGACGCTGTTTCAGGTCACGACCCAGGGCCCCCTCGCCTTGCAGTTTTACGATCTCTCTTCGGTAGGGAGCTTTGCCATTCCCATCGGGTTTTATATCGATCGGTTGAGCGCGGTCATGATGACTCTGATCACCGGCGTCAGCGTCATCATTTACACCTACTCGATCGGGTACATGTATCAGGACGCCCATGCCCGCCGGTATCTGGCGATGATCTGTCTGACAGATTTTGTGCTGATTTGTATGGTCGCCAGCTCCAATCTCATGATGCTTTTTCTGTTCTGGCAGGTTCTCAGCTACCTACTCTATGTGCTGGCGCACAATCATGCTCATGCTGGGACGCTGACCGGAGCGTTCAAGACCTTTACCGTCCTTCGCGTGGCGGACACGGCGTTTCTCGCCGGAATCGCGCTCGCCTATCAGCTCTACGGCACGCTCGAATTCCAGGACCTGTTCCTTCGAGCGGCCGAAACACAAATCGGCTTGCCGATCGGGTTCGGAATGGAGGTCAGCGGGGCAACGGCCGTGACATTTCTGTTCTTCGTCGGGGCGATGGGGAAGTCGGCGCAGTTCCCGATCCATTTTTGGCTGCCGGGGTCGCTCTTCGCCCCGACGCCCGTGCACGCGCTGCTGCACGCCGGCATCATCAACGCCGGAGGTTTCTTAATCAACCGGCTGGCTCCGCTCTTCGCCCTTAGTTCGACCACGCTGCATGTGGCCTTCGTAATTGGGACACTGACCGCCTTCCTTGGCGCGACGATGATGCTGGCCCAGAACGATATCAAAAAGACGCTGGGATTCTCCACGATCGGTCAGATGGGCTATATGATCATGGAGTGCGGCCTGGGGGCTTTTTCACTGGCCGTGTTTCATCTGATCGCGCATGGGTTGTTCAAGGCCACCGTGTTCTTGAATTGTGGGAATGTCATTCACAAGGCCAGGCAGGAGCCGCATTTTCCTCATATCGACCATCAGAGAGAGGAAGAGGGTTTGTCTCGTCTGACTTGGGTCACCGGATTCGTCACCACCCTTTTGATCCCGCTTTTCATCCTGTTGCTCACGCACGGAGTCCTCCGCATTCCGTTGCTCGAATCGCAAGGCACGGTCATCTTCCTGTTCTTCATCTGGATTACGTCGTCCCAGGCCATCTTGACGTTGACGAGACTCCGGCAGGTCGCCTCCTGGAAGGTCTCTGCTGCCATGCTGATGACCCTGCTGTTTATTGTCTTCGTCTATCTATTCGCCGTTGAGTCCTTCACGGCGTTTCTGTATCCCGATCCGGACGCGGTCGCATCCTACTTCAGAGCCGCCGACCTTCCCGACTGGCTCTTCGACTTCATCATCCTCGCCGCCACGATTCTCATGATCGCCAGTTGGTCTTACCTGTACATGACCGCCCACGGCCGCACCGTCCGAATGCCAAGCTGGATCGACGACATGAGAATACGACTCTACTTGCCCTTCATGAATCGCCTGTATGCGGACGAACTCCACCAGCTGCTGGGGGATACCCTCATGCGATTGGTCCACCAATTCGATAAACGAGAACGGGGTTGGTCACGATGACGGACGGCGCTCTCCTCTCGTGGCTATTGGCCGGGATTCCCTTATTGGGAGCACTCGGCAGCCTTCTCTTCTGGCCGAACGCCGACCGCTTGAAATTCTTTTCTATCCTCTGGTCCGCCGTGAGCTGTGCATCAATCATCGGCTTCGCCGGATACCTCGCGATGCCGCCGGAAGGGTTCCTGCCGCTCTATCTGTTGCCGCTGACGGCCGTGATTTCCCTGCTCGCACAGCCGGCTCATGATCATTATCGTCAATCCTGTCTCATGACCTTGGTCTGTCTCGGATTGGGATTGACCGTGCTGACGAGCTCTCCGCCGGTCGGCAATCTCGCGTTGGCGTTGCTGCTGGTCCTGGTCGCCAGTCTGCTCTACCGCCACCACAGCGCCCTTTGGCCGATGTCATGGTGGGGCATTGGGACCTACGGCCTCGGTGTCTTGTGCGCCCTGTTGGCGGTCGCCGCTGGTCCACCGGTGTCTTCCGTTGCATCGCTGGTGACTTGCGCCGTTCTTTTGCCTCTGGTGCCATTCCACGACGGCCATCTCACGGCATTGACACGGTTGCCGGGCAATTTGCCGGCATTCATTGTTGTGCTACTTCCGATTGCGGGTCTGCACGAGCTTCCACACGTTCTACCGACCGTTCCGGACGTCGTCGCCTGGACCGTGAGTTTCTTCGCCTTACTGGGGGCCCTCTACGGCGCGGTCAAAGCGCTGGCGCAATCCCGCGTACGGCTTCTCCTCGCCTATGGCAGCCTTTCGTTCTTTTCGATGCTCTGGTGGTTCGTAGCGGCGACGCGAACCGCGACGCCACGAGCAGCCCTCATGGCTGGTACGGTCGGCCTCGCGACGAGCGGACTGTTGGTCGCATGGCAGGTCGTCCGGACCAGATATGGAGATGACATCGATCCACAGGCCGTCAGCGGCCTGGCATCCGGCATGCCGCAGTACGCGGTGCTGCTCTCCTTGCTGGCGTTGGCGGCCATGGGCCTGCCGCCCTTCGGCGTCTTTGCTGGGTTTATGGGGCTGCTGTTGAACGCGCCTTTTCCCTCGACCGTCGGCCTGTTCATCACATTGCTCGCCTGGCTCGCTGCATCCTGGTACATCATGCAGATGGTTCAGCGTCTGCTGTACGGCACTCGACGGCAGGAGCTGCGCTACACGGACGTGCTCAAGACGGAGCTGGCGTCCCTCGTGATGGCCGTCCTCGTCCTCCTGGCACTGGGCCTGGCCCCGGCAACGCTCTTTGCGCCTGGTCAGACCGGTTCTGAGAGAGTTTCTGTAAAGGAATCGTCGACGTGGAACAGGTAGACCGTACGATCGACATCCAAACCAGACGGATGGAGCTGCGCGGCATCGTGAAGCTCGCCGGCGAAGTCATCGCTCAGTATTGGCCGATGCGGACGTTCGTGCACCACAATCCGCTCCACAGTCTCGAATATCTCCCGTTCGAGGAAACGGTCCGTCGCGGCAAGCAATTCATGGGTGGGAATGGCTACCTTCCGGGCCGTACGTACCGGCAATATCTTCGTTCGGGTCGGATTCAACTCCGGCACCTCGATGAAGCGTTGAGTTCGCGCGTGCAAGGCAAAGAGGTGGTCGTGGGTTCCCGGGTTGTGACGCACGGAGAGGTCCTGCGCGGCTGTCTTACTGAGGGCCTATGCGCAGCCGTTGTCGAACCGCTGGACAATCAGCTGCCCGATGACTCCCTCGGCGTGGTCGAGCGGCTGGCGGGACGGCTCGAGTCCGTCTTGACCGTTCCGGATTTGGCAGAGAGGATCCGGGGGATCGTGGACAGCGACGAAGACGCCTTGGGCCGGTGGCTCACGCTCTCGCACTGGTGCGATGACACGCTCGGCACCCACATGGTGGGGCAGATCAACGACCAGATGATTAAATGGTGCGAGGCATTTCTCGACGAGGGTCATGCAACATGGGCCATGCCCGAACGCGAAAAGGGCTTCTACAAAGCCTGGAAGGACATTGCCTCTCACGAATGGTCGCCCTGCGGCATCGCGGACAGCAAACGAAAGATCGCGCAGCTCCCAGACTACCCAGAGGATGCGCTTCTCGAACATTTGGACGCCCTCGGTATTCCTGCAAGGCTCAGACAAGATTATCTTTCGCTGCAACTGACGGCGCTCCCTGGCTGGGCCGGGTTCATTAAATGGCGTGAAGAGGAACGCGATTACCCGTGGCAGCAGGCCTATCCCGTTGGGCTCGTCAAATACCTCGCCATTCGTCTGTGGTACGCGCGGGAACTCGTGCATAAGGCCTGTAGCGTCCACCTAGGCATCGAAGGACGTTACGATGCGGTGGTAGCCTACATGCGCAGCCACGCCGAAGAATATTATTTGCGCCGCCAGCGGGTCGCCGGTCGTTTGCCGGCCCTCTATGCTGAGGAGGTGGACCGGCTGGCTCATCAGAAAGGCGGGGGGTGGAAGACGGTGCTCGATCGGTACCAGGCCGAAGTGGTGCCGCGCCAGGAAGCCGCCACACGCCGCGGGGCGGCGCGAAAACTTTTAGCGCTTGGCCGTTGCCTGGAGATCGATCCGAAACAGCTCGTCGAGACCGATCCGGAAACGTTACAACAGCTCGTCGCATGGCTCGAGGCCTTCCCGGAATCCGATCACGGTCCGGTTTGGCTGAAAGCGTTCGAGGCCGGATATCAGGAACGCCTGCTCGGAGAGCTGCGGGCGAAGAGTCGCGAAGCCGATCTCCCGAACGCGCCTCGTCCGTACTCGCAATCAGTCTACTGTATCGACGTGCGATCGGAGCCGTTTCGTCGTCATCTCGAATCGACGGGGCCCAATGAGACCTACGGATTCGCCGGCTTCTTCGCCGCATTCATTCGCTATCGAGCCTGGGGCAAAGAGCATGACACCGAACAATTTCCGGTCATCATGCGGGCGAAGAATGAAGTGCGCGAAATTCCCCGGAGCTATCTCGATCATCGAGTGTCGAAACACAAGGCCCGCGCCAAGTGGGTCCGCGCCGGCCACACGCTGCTGCACGATTTGAAAGAAAACGTCGTGACACCCTACGTCATGGTCGAATCGTTGGGATGGTTCTACAGTCTTCCCATCTTCGGAAAAACGTTGGTCCCCTCGCTATACCGGCGTTGGACGGCGTGGTTGAGGCGGCTGTTTGTGCCATCGATTGCCACCACGCTCACCGTCGATAAGCTGGCGCCGCAAGACACCGCCGAGATGCTGATCGCAGACCAGCAGGCCCTCGTCCGAAAAGCGCTCCAGGAACGGCTCGGACTGCGGGCATCCCGCATCACCCCGGCGCTGGTAGAGGGCTTGCGCCAGCGGGCGCTGACCGGCTCAAGCGAGCAGGACGAGGCGGTGATCGAAGCGGCGAACCGTGCCGGTCTCTCGGCGGATGCCCTGCAGAGCTTTGTCGAGATCCTGCGCCGCGAATATGACTTGAACGCTCGATCGGCATCTCGCCAAAAAGAACGGATCACCCGCACCGGATTCACGCTCGAGGAGCAGGCGCTGACCGTCGATACTGCCCTCCGCATGATGGGCTTGACCAAAACGTTTGCGCGTCTCGTGCTCTTCTGCTCGCATGGCAGCACTTCGGATAACAATCCGTACGAATCGGCGCTCGACTGCGGCGCTTGCGGAGGTAACGAAGGCAAGCCGAATGCCCGCGTCCTCGCGATGATGGCCAATAATCAAAAAGTGCGGGAACGGCTGAGCAAGGGCGGGATCGATATCCCCGGTGACACGCATTTCCTGGCCGGGCAAATGGACACGACGACCGATGAGGTACAGCTGTTCGACCTCGAGGACGTGCCTCCGACGCATCGCGCCGACCTGGCCCGGCTGCAAGAGGATCTCAGGGAGGCCTCGGCGTTGACAAGCCTGGAACGCTGCGCGCGCTTTCCCGACGTGCCGCGGTCCCTCGAGGAGAAACAAGCCGAAACCCACGTCCGCCGTCGCAGTGCCGACTGGAGCCAAGTTCGTCCGGAGTGGGGCCTTTCCGGCAACACCGCATTTCTCATCGGGCGTCGGGAACTAACGAAGGGTTTGAACTTGGAAGGCCGGGTCTTCCTCCATTCGTACGACTATCGTGAAGACCCGACGAACCGACTGCTGGAAGTGCTATTGACCGCTCCACAGGTCGTCGGCCAATGGATCAACATGGAGCATTATTTTTCTGCGGTCGACAATGACGTGTACGGCAGCGGGAGCAAGATTTATCACAATGTGGTGGGCCGGCTCGGTATTATGTCCGGTCCCTGGAGCGACCTTCGACTGGGTCTGGCAAGACAAACGGTCATGAACGGCTCAATGCCATACCATGAACCCATGCGGCTTCTCACCCTGATTGAAGCGCCTCGTGAGCGGATCGAGAAGCTGATCTCTCGGCATGAAGTGCTCCAGAACTATTACCATAACGAGTGGGTGCATCTCGTCGCCTTAGACCCTGAGGATAATGTATGGTATCGATATCACCCGAAGGGGATATGGCACGTCATTCCGTAAGATACCTCCGGTGCGAGAGGTGGCTTAAACTCTCTGAGAGGGCGTGGGAAAGGAGTCTGTGAATGGGCCTTATATTGCATCCAATGAAGGAAATTCGGGTGATCGTGGCCGGTGAGCAGCGTGCCTTTGTGACCGATTTGCTGGATCGCGTCAATGCCACTGGGTATACGATTATAGGAAATGTGTCCGGCAAGGGCCATCACGGCGTTCGCGAGGCGCATTTCATGTTCAGTGAACAGGAAAGCCTCGAAATGATTATGACCGTGGTACCTCAGGAGAAAGTCGAGCCGATTCTGGCAGGTCTGCGTCCGCTGTTTGAACGGCATTCAGGAGTGATGTTCGTTGCCGACGTCGCCGTGAGTCGTCAGGAGTATTTTGCGAAAAGCAAACCGGCCTGATCATTGTCTCCCTTCCTCTGCGCCACGCCCTTGTCTTCACGGCAGCAAGTTGTCTACAATGATACCTTGTCGCTGGCTGAAGAGGTACTCTCGTGAAGGGGCTTCGATTCGAACGCATCGGTCAGGGCCGTTACTATGATGTGGTGTTCCATCTCGGCAGCACCTACGTGCCCGTGAGTGATGAAACTATTGAAGAGCTCAAAGCGCAGAGCTTACTTCCCGCCGAACGGTTTCTAGATCTTCTTATCGACCGTGTCGGCTACTCGTCCTACCTGAAAGATCAGATCCGCAAAGAGTTGAAGAGTTCGGGCGATCCGGTGACGCAGATCACCGTCCTCCAAGGTGCCATCCGCGAACTGTAGCAGGCGTTGAAAAACGCCGTCGGCTTCGTTCTCGCATCACTCCAAGGCTCAACGTACCAGACGACGTACGCTTCGCCTTCTCGTTCGCTGCGGCCTTGCCCCCGCCGCTTTTGACCGCCCTGCTATAGACGGCGCTAACACTTTCCTGTGCCCCTTGCGGTTCGCTCACATTTTGAGCCGCCACATCATCACCAGGTTTGCGCCATTGCCATAACCGCGTGAAGGCTTTTCACTACCGTTCGCGCGGACGAACTATCCGAATTGTGCCTTCATACTGGTCGGCTGCCACGACTGACCCATCGAGCACATACCGACATCGTGACTCTCCCTCTCTTCTAGGTGTCCCACGTGCCGCCTTCTTTGTAGAGATTGTTCATGATCTCGTTTTTTTTCTGGGGGTCCTGTTCGTACTTGATCGCCTTCGTGTAGTTCTCAATCGCCAGCTGCAC
>DASTQY010000467.1:0-5742 GCA_035761525.1 Nitrospira sp.
CCGCCGCCGCCGATCACTAAGACATCGGTCGTATAGTGCGGAGTCAGGTCCTGGTCATCCTGAATCGGGCTGTCGCCCTCGAGCAACGTGGCCAGCTCGACCACCGTCCGGTCTCCTTTGTTCGGACCGAATCGAATCGGGCGGTAGGCGCTAGCTCGATAATCCGGATGATACTTGTGAATCAGCTGATCGCGGTCGGCGGGAGAAAATTTTGCAATGGTCTGTTTCCGACGGGCATCCCTCGTGGTGTGAACAATTTGTTGAAGCGCGTGGATATCCATCTCTTCAAGACCGGTCATTCTCGGCTGTCGTCATTAAAACAGAGCTCCCGGCCCTCATTTGTCACCAGCGAACGGAGACGTTGACCGATGACTCGTCACTTCACCGTCGCACAGTGCTCGGCAAGTTGCTGGTCGTTCATCTTGAGAATCTTATTCCACTCCTCATTGAACCGACCGTCTTGGATTTCCTTAATCCGCGCGTCCAAACCCACCGGCTTTTCGGTGAAATGAGCACCCTGGGCGCGGCTCACGTAGAGAGCAACCAGGTTCGGAGCGATGTCGGCGATGCAGACCGGCGCACACATCCCGCACATGACGCAGTCCATAAACATTTCTGACACGCTCTTAAAGTCGCCGAACACCGCCTTCCATACCCCTTCCCGCACATCGATCTGCTGCGGGCAGGCTTCCGTGCAGGCGTTGCAATTCCGGCAGAGCGGCGTCTCCGGGTAGAGATTGAAGAGATCTTGTTTGGGGTCCTGGAGTGTTTGAATATCGTACGTGGCCTTGCGGGCGGGGAAGGGCGGCATCATCGTGAACGACATGCCGTCCTGCACTGCCGTCTGACAAGCGAGACAGGTGCGCACCTTCGGATCGTCTTTCGTCCGATAATACGTGGCACAGGCCCCGCAGAAGCCGCCCAGACAGCCGACTCCCCGCACGACCTCCTGACCGGCATACCACATTGCCTTAATGACGGTGATGCCCTCCGGCACTTCCACCCTCTTCCCGGCAATCTCGATCGTCACCATGCGAGGCTTCAACACCTCGGGTTGGTCGATGATGTTTTGGATATCGGTGGTGTCTGTTGCCATACGCTCTCCGGCCTCTCGCCACTCAGCGAGTGTTACGCAATTGCGTCGATGATCCGGTTCAACGTCGCACTGGGACGCATGGCCTTGGACGCTTTCTCATCGTTCGGATGATAGTACCCGCCGACATCCTGAGGCTTGCCTTGCGCCGCCAGCAACTCCTGATCGATCTTTGCCACATTGTCGCCCAAATCTTTGGCGATCTTTGTAAACCTCTCTGCGATCTTTTTATCGGCAGTCTGTGCGGCCAGGGCTTGCGCCCAGTAAAGCGCCAGGTAGAAATGGCTGCCCCGGTTGTCGATCTCACCTACTTTACGAGCGGGTGACTTGTTGCTCTCGAGAAACTTCGCGTTGGCTTGATCCAGCGTATCTGCGAGGATCTTGGCCACCTGGTTGTTTCCCACTTTCGCCAGATGCTCGAGCGAGGCCGCGAGCGCCAGGAACTCGCCCAGCGAATCCCATCGCAGATAGCCCTCCTCCTGGAACTGCTGAACGTGCTTCGGCGCCGAGCCGCCCGCGCCGGTTTCGAACAACCCGCCGCCATTGAGAAGTGGAACGATCGAGAGCATCTTGGCGCTCGTGCCGATTTCCAAAATCGGGAACAAGTCGGTGAGATAGTCACGGAGCACGTTACCGGTGCAGGAAATCGTATCCTTGCCTTCCTTCATCCGCTCCAGGGAGAAGCGGCAGGCATCAGCCGGAGACATGACCTTGATTTCAAGCCCGGCCGTATCGTAGTTCGGAAGATAGGCATTCACTTTCTTGATCAACTCGGCATCGTGCGCCCGGTTTTTGTTCAGCCAGAATACGGCAGGAGCGCCCGTCGCCTTGGCGCGGCTCACCGCGAGCTTGACCCAGTCCTGGATCGGGGCATCCTTTACCTGGCAGGCGCGCCAGATGTCGCCTTCTTCCACCTTGTGCTCGAGCAAGGTCTTGCCGGACGCATCGACGATCCGGATCGTGCCGTTCCCCGGAGCCTTGAAGGTCTTGTCGTGCGAGCCGTACTCTTCGGCGGCCTGCGCCATCAAGCCGACGTTGGGCACGCTGCCCATCGTGCGAGGATCGAAAGCACCGTGCTTCTTACAGAACTCGACGACTTCATGGTACACCGGCGCGTAGCTCGAATCGGGAATCACGCATTTCACGTCCTGCAACTTCCCCTCCGGATTCCACATCTTGCCGGAGTCCCTGATGACCGGCGGCATAGACGCGTCGATGATGACGTCGCTCGGCACGTGCAGATTCGTGATGCCCTTGTCTGAGTTCACCATGGCCATCGGCGGCCGCTTCTTGTAGACCTCCTGGATGTCGGCCTCGATCGCCTTGCGCTGATCCTCGGGAAGGCTCTTGATCTTGGCATACAAGTCGCCGATGCCGTTGTCGGGATCGACGCCCAGCTTCTTGAGCGTCTCGCCATGCTTTTCAAACACGTCCTTATAAAAAACGGTTACCGCATGACCGAAGATCTTCGGATCGGAGATCTTCATCATCGTAGCTTTCATATGCAGAGAAAACAGGACGCCTTTCTTTTTGGCATCCTCGATCTGCTCCTCGATGAAGGTGCGCAACGCCTTCACACTCATGAACGTGGCGTCGAGGACTTCACCGGCCTGCAAGGCAACTTTGTCTTTCAGCACGGTGACCTTGCCATCTGCTCCCACGAATTCGATCTTCGCCGTGGTGGCAGCCGGAATTGTCAGGGATTTTTCGTTCGAGCGGAAGTCACCGCCAGTCATGTGCGAGACGTGGGTCTTGGAATCGGAGCTCCATGGCCCCATCTTGTGCGGATGTTTGCGGGTATGGGCCTTCACGGAGAGCGGAGCCCGGCGGTCGGAGTTGCCTTCACGCAGCACGGGATTGACGGCGCTACCCTTCACTTTGTCGTAACGAGCCTTGATCTCCCGTTCCTTGTCGTCCTTGGGATTTTCCGGGTAGTCCGGCAGCTTATAGCCCTGGCTCTGCAATTCCTTGATCGTGGCCACCAACTGCGGAGCCGAGGCGCTGATGTTCGGGAGCTTGATGATGTTGGCTTCCGGCGTCTTGGCCAGCTCCCCCAGCTCTGCCAGAGCATCCGGCTGCTTTTGCTCCGGCGTCAAATAATCTGGAAAGACGGCAAGGACGCGGCCGGCGAGCGAAATGTCGCGCAATTCAACGGTCACGCCCGCCGCCTTCGAGAAAGCGTTGATGATGGGAAGGAAGGAATAGGTGGCCAGCATCGGCGCTTCGTCGGTTTTCGTATAAATGATCTTGTCTGCTTTTGCCATGGTGTGTCCCTCTTTTAGTAACTGGTTTAGTTCAGCGCGTTCAACGCAGAACCGGCCTTGAACCAGGTAATTTGTTGCGCGGTCATGCTGTGATTCGCCTGGATCTTCACATCACCGCTCGCCTTGTGAATAATGACTGCGACCGGCTTCCCCGGCGCCAGGTTTGTCAGATCCATGACGCTCAGCCGGTCGTTCATCTCGATCTTCTCGTAGTCTTTGGGATCGGCGAATGTCAGCGGGAGAATGCCCTGCTTCTTCAAATTGGTCTCGTGGATGCGCGCAAAGCTTTTCGTAATGACGGCGCGGACATTCAAAAAGCGCGGTGACATGGCCGCGTGCTCGCGGCTGCTGCCCTCGCCATAATTCTCGTCTCCAACGACGATCGAGCCGATGCCCTTGGCTTTGTACGCGCGGGCAATCTGTGCGATCGTGAGATTGGCTTCCCCCGTCAGGACGTTCGTGCCCTTGCCTGGTTCCGAAGCGAATGCGCTGTTAGCGCCCAGAAACATGTTATCGCTGATCTTGTCCAAATGCCCTCTGAACTTCAGCCAGGGGCCGGCCGGAGAAATATGATCGGTGGTGGTCTTGCCCTTCGTCTTAATCAACAGCGGCAACTTCTCGAGGTCCTTCCCGTCCCAGCGGGGGAACGGCTGCAGCAGTTGCAAGCGCTCGCTGGTCGGCGGAATGTCGACGGTGAGCTGCTCGCCATTTTCAGCGGGCGCCACGTATCCTTCTTCGCCTTTGGCAAAGCCTTTCGCCGGTAATTCCTCGCCAACCGGCGGCTCGAGCTTGAACTCCTTGCCGTCAGCACTCTTGAGCTTTTGGTTGACGGGGTCGAAACGCAGGTCCCCCGTGAGGGCATAGGCCGTCACGACTTCCGGACTTGCAAGAAACGACAGCGTCTCGTTGATACCGTCATTGCGGCCGGGGAAATTGCGGTTGAACGAACTGACGATCGAATCGGCCTTGCCTTTCACCCCATCGGCCCGCTTCCATTGCCCGATGCAGGGCCCGCAGGAGTTCGACAACACCGTGCCGCCGAGCTGTTCGAAGGTGTCCAAAAACCCGTCGCGCTTCATCGTGTGATAAATCCGCTCTGATCCCGGCGATACCAGGAACGCGGTTTTTGCCTTCAGGCCGGCTTTTAAACCCTGCTTCGCCACATGCGCGGACCGGCTGATGTCTTCATAGGACGAATTGGTACAGCTGCCGATCAAGGCCGCTTTCAACTCTACCGGATACCCCTTCTCCTGAGCCTCGGCCGCTAGCTTCGAGATCGGCCGGGCTAGATCAGGCGTATGTGGACCGACGACATGCGGCTCAAGCGTGGAGAGGTCCACTTCCACGATCTGATCGTAATGCTTTTCTGGCGATTGATAGACCTCGGGATCGGCAACAAGGAGAGCTTTGTTGGCCAGAGCCAGCTCGGCCAAATCCGATCGATCCGTGATTTTCATGTACGCGACCATCTTCTGATCGAACGGGAATACGGAGGTGGTCGCTCCCAGCTCGGCGCCCATGTTGCAAATTGTGCCCTTCCCCGTAGCGCTGATGGTTTCTGCTCCCGGACCGAAATATTCGACGATCTTGTTCGTGCCCCCCTTCACGGTCAGGAGGCCGCAGAGATAGAGAATCACGTCTTTGGGCGAGGCCCACCCGCTCAGTTTCCCAGTCAGCCTTACGCCAATCAATTTCGGATGAAGCACTTCCCAGGGCAGACCAGCCATCACCTCACCGGCATCGGCTCCCCCGACGCCAATGGCCAACCCTCCCAGCCCTCCGCCGTTGGGCGTATGGGAGTCGGTCCCAATGATCAAGCAGCCGGGAAACGCATAATTTTCCAGCACGACTTGGTGGATGATGCCCGCACCCGGCCTCCAGAACCCGATGCCGTACTTCTTCGCCGCCGACGCAAGGAAGTTGTACACCTCCTTATTCTCGTCCATCGCACGCAGGAGATCTTTTTCCGAACCCATTTCTGCCCGGATCAAGTGATCGCAGTGAATGGTGCTCGGGACGGCGGCCTTCTTCTTGCCAGCCTGCATGAATTGCAGCATGGCCATCTGCGCCGTCGCGTCCTGCATCGCAACCCGGTCGGGACGGAGCGCCAGCATCGCCTTCCCCCGCTCCCATGTTTGGGCATCGAAGTTATCGGCGTGAGAGACAAGAATCTTCTCGGCCAGCGTTAGGCCGCGGCCGAACTGTGCCTTGGCCTTGGCACACACGTCTGGCATTTTGGCATAGAGTTTTTTCGCAAGGTCCATCGACATGATGACGTCCTCAATGTGGAATGTGGAATTTCAAATATCGAACGCTGAACTCGTTCAGTCGTTCACAAGCGCACGCCTCACCACTTATTTCAACGGCGGCACTTCTCTTCGTTTG
>DASTQY010000468.1:0-3652 GCA_035761525.1 Nitrospira sp.
CATGAAAAGGAGGACCTGATGGCTCAACAGGAACGAACGCAACAATGGCGCGGAAGTGACGCCCGAGGTGTGGTTAGTCAAAATTTGGACAGCGTCGAATCAGGAGTAGATGTGGCGATCGATAGCGCCAAAGACGCGGTACACGAGTTTCGCGATAAGGCTGAAGAAGTCGCCGACGCAGTATTGGAGCGAGTGAACAGGTCCTGGGAGCGGCAACGGCCTCGGATCGAAGCCTATATGACGTCTCACCCCTGGATCGTGTTCGGAGGACTGATTCTCTTGGCGTATCTGTTTTCAGCGAAAGAGCGCACACGTTAAAGCGCCGGCTCATTGCGGAATGGTGAGGGCTCTCGCCTCGTAGTCGTGGTCCACGAGACGGCGGTTCAACGAAGCGGTGGCTCAAAGTTAAGAACACACCATGTATGTTACGAACTGATGGAATTCCGCTCTTGCCCTAGCCGCCGGGTGTTCTTACTTGTTGGCGGTTGTAACTTCTGGTTGTGTCGATGGTTCTGCACTGCGGCCCGGTGATATTGGTTTGTGACGTTCAATCCGACGAATGATTCCGATCCGAGATGTACTTCCTCGTCCCGATAGTCAGGCTCGGCGGTTGCCATGGCCCTGCTTTCTTCCGGCCGCGACTGAAGGTTCTGTACGCTCAGCGAATCCTGGACGTGGCCGCATTTTAGACAACGCCATCTGGCCGTCCAATCCATAAACCGATCCTCAACAAGGCCATCTCCGCAACGTGAGCAGATCATGTTGCCTCCCTGTTGCGGACGGGGCGGACATACAGCTTCTCGTCATTCCATGTTTTCTTAATCTCCGAGGCTTTGATCGCTTCTTCGTGGCTCAGTGCCGGCGTGCAAAAATCCTCGCCTCGGCACACTGTATATGGATGCTCCGTGCAGCCTGAGACCAATAGCAATAAGAGAGCTGAAAGGTATTTCATGGTAACCTCCCTTGTCTGGTGGCCAAAGAGCTTCGCTAGAGTGAAAAGGTAATCCCAGTCTGCAAGAATTCCTATCCTGCTTTGGGATTGTAGACTTCCACGTAGTTGGAGGCCTACGTCAGGCCACGCAAAGGCGCGCGGGCAAACGGCTTGCCAAATTTTGGCACGTGTTCTCTCTTCGTGGGGAATATTGGAGACTTGGCACGACTGACCAGAAAACGGTTTGTGTCCTTAGGGAATGATACGCGGTCTTAGCCGCTACTGACTAGACGAGCGGCCTTCCTGACAGGGGCTCTTCATTCGTCAAACCCACTGATCTCTTCTGCTGCCGCGGAACGTATAACCTATAAGGATGCAGGCTGAGCAATTGCAGTTTAAGAATCTAACAGCCGTTGGACGCCCTCCTACCTTCCTACGTCTGAGCTTGCGCTGCTTCGTCTTCTGTAATTCTGGCGATCAGCCGTCCCAGGCGAATCAATTCCGCCTGTTGCAATATCAAGAAATGCAGACCAAATGTGTCACCCTTGACCCACTGCACCACAGCCTTCTCGACGAAGATCGGCCAATCCAAATCAGGGGCATAGAGGCGTAACTCCATTACCAGCGTTGGATAAACCAGGATCGGTACCCGAACGTGGCACCCTGATAGAGACAAGTCCAGGATCACCCCCACCTGGTCGTTTATGCCGCTCTTGTCAGAGACCAACGTCCGAAACTCAACCTCGAAACGGGGAGATGATCGCCGATCTTCTGATGGAGGGAGCATGTGCTGTTCCTTGTGCTTTCTCATAGTCAGCAAGGCAGGACTCTTCATGGTAATCCTCCAGTTCTTCTTGCTGGCAACTGAAACCCCTCTTTAAACCTATCCTGCAGACGCACAGCTGGCGCCCCCACAACGGGGTACTACGAAAGGGTTAGTCAAGGATCGCTGAGCGGAGGGTGCTGGATGTGGAAGTTGGCGGAGAGGGTAGGATTCGAACCTACGGTCCGGATGCTCCGGACAGCAGCCATAAGGTTGCTACGATTACAGCCGCTCTCGCACCTCTCCGATCTCATACTATTGTGCGACTGGGGAAGTCCCTACTAGGATGACCCCGAGCTTGCTTCAGTTACTCCTCTAAACCGCCCTAGAAGAGAGTCACTACATTCCAAACCGTCTCTCTCAAAGCGCACAGTCATAACCCTCTTGAACAAGTTAGGACTCTCGTCATTTCGTTCGTTTATTGCTTGGGGGATATGAGAACATGAAATATCAGCAATCCATGACATCAACCGAAGACGCGCCTGTGGTAGGCTGAATTATGCGAGGGGGCACTACCGGAGCAAGAGGTCTGGATCAATCACATCACGGCTGCTACGTAGCCCATCGTACTTCCTTCGAGTCGTTTACGAACACCACGAAATGGCGTTAACCAGCACGCTGTAGGAGCGACTAGGTGCCCACCCAAGACAGCGAGCCGTTACACTCTGGCACTATCCAGATTCTCCTCGTTGACGACCATCCTCACATTCGGCAGCTTTTGAGAGAAACGATCCAGTCGTATGACGACCTCTCGATCGTGGGCGAGGCTGTTAACGGTGAAGAAGCCGTGCTTCTAGCGGCCAAACTAAAGCCTGCTGCGGTGGTCATGGATATTCACCTTCCCGTCTTGAGCGGTGTACCGGCGACCACATTGATCAAAATAAACAACCCGTTCACCGCCGTCATTGGCTTGACAGCGGGCGATCCACAGGAAGACGAAAAGGCCATGTCCATCGCTGGTGCGGCACTAGTCCTAAATAAAAGCGAAGTGTTGCACGGGCTGTATCCGGCCATAGTCGCTGCCGTCAAACAAGTCAAGAACCCCGTCTAGATACACCAAGTCCCGGTTCGGTTTTGTCTGCTTCTACGCTCTTCTCACAAAGGTGCGTCTCGCCATATGCAGGATGGACTCTGTCAGCGATCGCTCTCGCCTCGCTCCCTAGCTCCACCACTGAAATGCATCATTCCTTGCTCCCGCTCGCGAGGTTTCACTGATAGCCGACCACACCCTTCACGAGTAGGATTCTACGTATGAGGATTGAGATGGCATCTCATCGCGAAGACAACCGGTTGATATGCACAAGCGTGTGGTGCCCGTCGAACTACTGATCTGCCTCGGTTGTGATACTTGATTGTTTGCCGCGTCAGTGGCCACGTGATTCCGGGCAAGGTAAAAAGTCCGTTGGCCATCAGCCAAATAGAGAAATGCCGCACCGGAGGTTGCTTGTGAATACGCCTCTAGATAACCCAGATCCGCCCGTGCTGCAGATTTGCACTAAGTGTCGCCTCGTGCATGACAATCGCAGTGGCTGGCTCAGTAAGAAATCCTACCGAGAAGCGACGGGGATCGATCCCATCACCTGCCGTCTGACGCATACCTACTGCCCTCTGTGTTACGACTACTTCGTGCAGAAAATCCAAGCAGCATAGAATCCCGGAAGAGACCAAAGGGGGAGCCTTCCCCCTCGCAACTCACCCGCCGACAGCACTTAGAGGCCAGCCAATCACGCTGATCTTTGGACGATTTGTATTTCTTAGAAGGGATTTCAGTTGTGAGGCCACTCAGCGGCGGGCGATAAGTCTTGGCGATTCCAATCGTAACGACCAGCAGACTGATCATTCGAGCAGAAAGAGAGGCACAATCTTCGCGCATCGGGAAAAGGATATAAAAGATGGGC
>DASTQY010000469.1:0-3190 GCA_035761525.1 Nitrospira sp.
TGACCGATGTAGCGGATCCCGGCAGGATGCTCCCCGCATCCAAGCAGGGGACGCTACCTGCAACTCGCCCGCACGAGCATCGACTACCTGCTCAGCGTCACACAGATCAACAGAATGCCGTCCTCTTCGATCGAACGCATAGGAATCGACGAATCGGGAAAGGGCGATTACTTCGGCCCGCTCGTCATCGCCGCCGTGTTCGTCGATGCGACGACACAAGAGGAGCTCACGCTCATGGCGGTGCGAGACAGCAAGAAAATCTCAGACGGACGCATTCTCGAGCTCGCGCCTGACATTAAGACGATCTGTCCTCACAGCGTCATCGCCATTGGCCCCCAGAAATACAACGAACTCTATGGGAAAATCCGAAACCTCAATCGTTTGCTGGCTTGGGGGCACGCGAAGGCGCTTGAGACGTTGTTGGAACGCGTCTCCTGCGAGCGTGCGATCTCGGATCAATTCGGCGACGAGCGGCTGATCCTCAACGCGCTCCAAGAAAAGGGGCGGCGCATCGTGCTTGAGCAACGCACGAAGGCAGAGTCGGATCTTGCCGTCGCCGCCGCCTCGATCGTGGCTCGGGCCGAGTTCTTGTTACGGCTCAAGCGTCTCTCAGATGAAATCGGTACTGTCTTACCCAAAGGGGCATCGCCTGCAGTTGAGTTGGCTGGCAGGATGATCGTGAAGAAGCACGGACAAGAGCGGTTGGGAACGGTCGCGAAACTGCACTTCAAGACGACGAAAGCCGTTCTCGAGAAGACAGCGACGTAGTGGTAAAGAGACTTACACCGATTCTCCCACCTCGAGATCAGTCGGCTTTGTATGGTCCAGCGGCTTTTGGTCTGCTTGCGCTTCTCCACCCCAGTACAACATGCGGTGGCAATAGGGGCATGTGTGCAGATCCTGAGAGCGTTTCACTTCCGCGATCAATTGAGGAGGGATTTGCAGCCGGCATCCGGCACACATGCCGCGCTGGATTGCCGCAAGCGGCTGGTCCTTTCTCGAGGCTTTTAACTTTGCATAGCGGGCGAGCAACGCCGGTTCGACTTTCGCCGATCGCTCCCGTTGCTGGCTCTCCAGTTCGGCCAGTTCCGACGACAGCTTCCGATCCATCTCGTCGAGCACCTGCTTTTCCTTAGTGAAGGCCTGCTCGGCGATTCGAACCTTTTCCTGTGCTTCCTTCGCCGCCACTTGGAGTTGTTCGATTTTTTCCATACAGGCCAACACCTTGTCCTCAATTTCGGACTTCTTTTTGTTGGCCATCTGCAACTCGAACAGATGGGCCTGATATTCCTTGTTGGTCTTCAGTTCGGACAACCGCGCCCGCATTTTGTCGGTGTGGGCATCCTGCGCTTCGACGTCTTTTTCATGAGAGCGCCGCTCCTTGACCGAGGCTTCGACGGCACCACTCGTGTCTTGAAGCGATTGTTTCGCCTCGCGCAGGGGAGCTTCAACCGCATGCAGTCGTTCCGGGATCCGCCGACGCTGTTCAGTGATCTCCATGATTCGAAGATCAAGCTTTTGCAGTTCGATGAGGGGAGACAGATTCTGGTTCAATGCACTCCCAAGTCTGAGGTTCAGGAAGGAAGGATATGCAATTCCCGCTGCCGGTCCACTGGTGGGCCCACTAGGACTCGAACCTAGGACCAGCTGATTATGAGTCAGCCGCTCTAACCACCTGAGCTATGGGCCCCCTGGGAACAGCTTAGCTCCGGCTCAGGGTGAGGTCGAGATTCGGATCAGACTCGACAGCCTTCCATCAGCTCAGCCTTGACCGCAGCCTCGACGTCAAACCGATTTTAGGCCCGGGTGGGAGACAGAGTCAAATCATCCGTCAGTCTCACAAGCTCTCCACGAAACTCCTCAGCTTCTTGCTGCGGCTCGGGTGCCGTAGCTTACGCAAAGCTTTTGCTTCAATCTGACGGATGCGCTCGCGGGTGACTTCAAAGTCTTGCCCGACCTCCTCCAACGTATGATCGGTGGCTTCTCCGATGCCGAATCGTTTGCGCAAGACCTTCTCTTCCCGCGGCGTCAGGGTTTCCAGGGCGCTGTTGATTTGGCGTTGCAAATCATAGCGGATGGCCGCCTCCAGCGGAGAAATGGCCTTCTTGTCCTCGATGAAGTCACCCAGGTGGCTGTCTTCTTCTTCACCGATCGGCGTTTCCAAGGAGATCGGCTCACGTGCGATCTTCAAAATCTTCCGCACCTTATCGAGAGGCAAATCCATACGCTCTGCGATCTCCTCCGGGGTAGGTTCTCGGCCGAGCTTTTGCACCAGGTGACGCGACGTTCTGATCAGTTTATTGATGGTTTCAATCATGTGAACAGGAATACGGATCGTACGGGCCTGATCGGCGATGGCCCGCGTGATGGCCTGGCGGATCCACCACGTGGCGTACGTGCTGAATTTGTATCCGCGTTTGTATTCGAACTTGTCGACGGCCTTCATGAGCCCGATGTTCCCTTCCTGGATCAAGTCCAGGAACTGCAGACCGCGATTCGTATACTTCTTCGCGATGCTGACGACGAGCCGCAGGTTTGCCTCAACGAGTTCCGCCTTGCCTCGTTTGACCTTTTCCTCCGCCACGTCGAGATGCTTGACCGCGTCCTTGATCTCTTCGCCGGAAACCAGGGCCTCCTCGGTCTCCAATTGGCGGATGCGTCCCTTGGCAGCCTGGTAGAGTTTTTTGACGTCCTGAAGGGTTTCTTCGGACACGCCGGTTTTTCGTTTGACCGCCTGAAAATCTTTCCGATCTCGGCATAGTCTCCTCAGCAGTTCGGCCCCCGCTTCACCGCCGACGCCGAGGCGCCGCTGGCAACTGACGATCTCGCGCTCCGCCGTCCGGATCTGGATCGCCATCTCACGGACCCGCTGGACCATTCGATCCTTCAGGACCCCGTGCAGGTTCACGGCTTCCATTTTGTCGACAACCTGTTCACGGATCGCGTCGATCTGCTTTTTGATCTTCTTGAGCTTCGCGGGATCTTTTCCCGCCTGGCGGGACTTTTCGTACAGCCCCTTCAACGACGTCGACACCTTGCGGACGGTATTCAGGCCTTCCAGGGTCTTGAGCCGCAATTCCTCGTAGTCCCGCTCAACTTCTTCTTCTTCGAAATCCTCTTCCGTTTCTTGTATCGGCACGATCTCGCGGACGTCGATCTTGCCGTTCTTAAGCTGATCGCGGAGCGCGAG
>DASTQY010000470.1:0-6693 GCA_035761525.1 Nitrospira sp.
AGTTGAAGTCGCGGACGGTGGAACGGCCAATCTGAAGGCCGAACTCAAGTAAGCCACGTCTGATTTTTTTGCGGGGCAACTCGCAATCCAAAAGGCAGCGGAGTGATCCGCTGCCTTTTGTTTTTTCACTCCCGACAGCAGGGCATCGCGCCTTGCGTTTCCGTTTTCAAACTAGGTAAGATGCCGTCTTTCAAGGAGTATTTTGGCTGCACGGTGTTCATAAAAGCCGACAGTTCCACCTGCCCGCTCCGACGCGCCGAGACGCGTCCTCCCGCAAGCGCGACGCAGGGAGTGAAGGGCAAGGCGTACTCTTACCCGTATGCTGAGGCCCTGAGCGACGCGAGAACAATGCCGGACGACCTTTCCAACATACTGCTGTAGGGGGATGGGTGTGCCACGGGAACTGAGTCTCGCTGAAATCTTTCAACTTGGTTACTACTGGGAGACCAAGATTCTGCTGACGGCTGTCCGGCTCGACCTTTTCTCTGCACTCGATGGCAAGCCAAAAACCCCCCAGGAGGTGGCCGCCAGAATCAGCGCACACGAGCCGACGCTCACTCTTCTTTTGAACGCTCTCGTGGCGATGTCCTTATTGATAAAGACAGACGACGGCTACCTCAACACCACAGTGTCAGGAAAGCACCTGGTTCGGCACTCAACTCATTACATCGGGCACCTGCTATTGTTGCACGATGCGGAATGGAACAATTGGGCAAAATTGGAGCAGACGATCCGTTCAGGAAAGCGATCGGTCGACCGGCATGTCTTCGAAACGGATCCGGAGTTGGGCAGCAATGTCTTGGCGGTGCTTGATCGCATCGGTCGCCAGAGCGGTCCGGAATTTGCGAAACAGTTGCACCTCAATGGGCCCGTTCATCTGCTCGATCTCGGAGGCGGAGCAGGGACCAACGCCATCGCTTTTTGTCAGGTGTATCCCGAACTGACCGCCGCCGTGTTCGATCTTCCCGCGACCCTGCGGCTCACCGAGAAAACCATCAAGGAGGCCGGTCTTGAATCTCGAATAACGTTGCGAGCAGGGGATTTCAACCGCGATGGGCTCGGAGGGCCCTACGATGTCGTGCTGATGTCCGACATCCTGCATTACCAGACGTTTAATGCGAACCAGGCCTTGGTCACAAAGGTTTATGACCATCTGTTGCCCAATGGCCGATTGATCATCAAAGACCGGTTTTTGGACGAAACGGGAACGGGCCCCGCCTGGACCACAGCATTCGCGGTGCACATCCTCGTGAATACTCAAGAAGGGGCCTGTTACACAACAGGGGAGGCGATGCAGTGGATGACCAAAGCGGGATTCGTTTCAGTCAGTGAAGTAGAACGGACGGCGGTGGTCCACGGAATGAGATCTGCGAGGTAACCGCTCAATGGATTGGTTAAAGCATCCGGGATTTTTCGGGACACACGCCACGATCGGCGCCGATGTCAGTCAGCTCATGGCGACGTTTTTTACCGGTCTCTTTGTGATCGGCTGGATTCAGGCACGGAAGCGCCAATCGGACGCTCACCACTGGCTGATGTTGGGGGGCATGGTGGCGATGCTGGGCTTCTTCGTGAGTTATTATCTTTTCAGGCAACTCGGCGTGTTGGCCTTTGAAGGAAAAGAAGGATTTGGTGGATCCGAAGCCCTCTACCACAATGTGTTTATCCCGCTCCTCACCTTCCATATCATTCTCGTGATTATTGGATTGGTCATGGCGGTGTACATGATCGTGCTGGGGTTCCGTGCCCAGGCGATCGAGCAAGGAAGAAGGATTCTAAGCGGCCGTATACTTCAAACGACGTGGGGAAAAGTCGGGACGATCTTCGGGATACTCTGTGCCCTGGTCGCAGTGTACTTGGGATACCTGGTGGCAGCGGATCGTTTCCGAATGGGACGACTTGCCGTGTGGGTGGGACTTCTGGCGTTGATTGCGATTGTATTTGCGGTGGAAATGGCGATCCAGCGTATTTGGCCGGATGGCGGACAGCGCCATCGAACACTCGGACGCTTCACGATGATCATCTATTGCATCCTATTTGTCACCGGAACGACCACGTACACCATGTTGTATATCCTGTACCCTGGCAAGATCGGTTAACAGAGTGTTGAAAGGTGCTCTTCATCAAACGCGCCCATCCCGCGCGGCTCTGTTGCATCCGGCCGACCCGCCGATCGCTTCGCGATCGATTTCCGGGGACGCGCGTTTCACTGAGCTTTGCTCTCGCATCGGGAAGCCATGTTGACGTGCGGGTGCGGTCGCTGGATGCACACGGAAGGGATCGAAGAGCGGGCCTATGACGATGGCGCGGCGCAATGGTTCATCCGTTCGGAATGCCGGGGGTGTGGCTTTAAGGTAGGAATGGATGTGCCTGTCGGCCAGCACATGTTCATCGATCGGCTTATGTGGACGGACGAGGCACTGCATCGGTTGGAGCGAATGCCTCCCTATCTGGCGCCAGTTGTTCGAGAGGACGTCGAGCGCGATGTCAGGGCGCGCGGTGAACGGGTCGTGACCTACGACTCAGTGCTGCGCGTTCGGACCGGCGAGCGAATCGAGTGGGAAACTGAGGCCGAGCGCCGGTTAGAGAACGTCCCTGCTCCAGTGAGGGCCATGGCCAGGATCGAACTGGAACGGACCGCAGCAGATCGGGGGATGGCTCGGATCACTGTCGCGCTGATGGAGGAAGTGAAGGCGAAATACTTCGGGATGGGAAAAACGAGCTGAGTAACGGACAAAGAGCTGCCAGAAGAGCAAGGGAAGAAATGTTGCATCGAATGGCGTTGCGAGTGTTACCGAGTCTGACTCTGGCGGTCACGGAACCAGCCGTGCGCAAGCAGAAGCGGTTGGTCATGTTGGTGCCAGGTCTGGTTGCGTTTGCGGTATATCGAGTGGCAAAGCACCTCCTGCCGCTTGCGGAACCGGTCGTGCTCCTTACGGTCAGCGGGATGGTGGGACTAATGACTGCCTTATTGGCCTATCGTGTCGGTCGGGCAACGGCGTGGGTCGACATCATTGGAGCGGATGGTCGTTGGCTTCTCTGGTGGATGGCCGGTTGGATCGGGTTTGCCTACGCCGTCCAGTTGTCGCTTCTTGTGCTCGCCCTGCTCTGGCTCGTGGGCTATGACTATCTCCAGCACCCCGACGGTCCCGCCATGATGGCGATGATCATTTCCTGTACCGCGGTGGCGCGGGATGCTTTCGAAATAGGCCACATACGTCATGTGACATTATTGGGACGGCCATGTCCCACCTTTCCGAACGGTGTGGCATTACGCAGTCTGCTCCAGTCCCATGCGTTGGCCATCCGTCCGTGGGTGGGCATCGGACTGCTGGCCGGTGCACTCGGTGCCTCATTCGGTGCGTTGGTCGAGAATGACCAGGCAGCGGCCCTTCTCCAGGTAGCCGCGATCACGATCTTGGGAGGCGCCATTACGCTGTGCGCCTATTTCGCCGGACTGAGACCGTCAGGCACATGGATGGAGGGATTGATGGAAACCAAGGCGGCTGAATTGCTGAAGTATTGGTGGTGGCCTGGGTTGGCGTTTGCTTCGACCTACTATCTGGTCGTTGCTGGTGTAGTGATTTTTCTCCTGAAGCAGCCCGGCATCCCCACCTCCTATGCCGTCTGCGGTGGCAGCTTGGTGGCCGGCGTGATGGCGCTCTATGGGTACTACCTGGGCTATCGCCGGCAGGTGGAAGAGCAACAAGGACTCAGCCTGAGCCCCGCTTTGCTTCGCTGTCCTTTCGTGATGGGCATCCTCACAAAGTCGTCGGCCTCCGTTGCTGCCGGTGTGTCAAAAGGTTGAATATGCTATCGAGGTTTAGATCCTTGCATGCGGTTCTCACCATTGTGGCGCTTGCCTGTGGACTCGCACTCTGTAACGTGCTCGAGTTTCCTGCCTTGGCGGAAGATGCCGCGGATCTCTATTACAACGTACCGGGTACACCATCAGGACCTGCCGCTCCCTTGCCCAACGAAACGGTTTACTCTCGTGTCGGATCATATGACAGCCGCTTAGTAGTGTGGTTTATCACGCAGCAGCACACCTACTTCGGCGGCTTCGTGCTCGCTCTCCCGCTGTTTTGCGCGCTGCTCGAATTTTTGGGCTTGCTGACAAAAAAACCTGCACTGTCACTTCGCTACGACGGTTTGGCGAGAGATCTGGCAAAAGTCGCGCTGCTCGCCCTTTCGGTGACGGCAGTTCTGGGCAGCCTGATGCTCGGCATGTTCCTGTATTTCTATCCGAGTTTCATGCGCTACATGGGTGGGACGTTCAAGGCTTTCATGCCGGCCTATGCCGTCGTCTTTCTCGGCGAGTCGCTGCTGCTCATCCTCTACTACTACAGCTGGAACCGCATGGCGGAGCCTGGCTTGAAGTGGATCCATGCGGCGATCGGCATCCTGACCAACATTTTTGGTACGGCGCTGCTGCTATTGGCAAATTCCTGGGCGGCCTTCATGATGTCGCCTGCCGGCGTGGATGCGCAGGGACGGTTCCTCGGCAACGGCTGGCATTTGTTGCATTCCGCTCTTTGGAATCCGCTAAACGTCCATCGTTTCCTTGCCGACATCATGTCGGGCGGCGCGGTCGTGCTGGCCTATGCCTGCTATCGCTTTTTTACGAGCAAGACCGACGGGGAGCGCGCCTACTTTGACTGGGTAGGCTACGTCTTTCTCTTTGTGACCGTGTGTGCGCTTCTGCCGATGCCGATCGCGGGCTATTGGCTGATGCGCTCGGTGTATGCGTTCCGCCAAAGCATGGGCGTCACGATGATGGGCGGTCTGTTGACATGGCTCTTCGTCGTCCAGGCCCTGCTGATCGGCGCGCTGCTCCTTGGCGTCAATTATTACATCTGGCAGAGCATGGCACGGATCAAGGGAGGCGAACGTTACCAAACCTATTACCAGTTCCTGGTTGGAGCATTGACCCTGGCGCTGTTTATTTGGTTGACGCCGCATACGGTGCTGATGTCCGCGGGTGAAGTGAAAGCGATGGGCGGCGCGCAACATCCGGTGGTGGGAAACTATGGCGTGATGTCGGCAAAGAACGGCGCGGTCAACATCATGATTCTCATCACGGCGCTCAGTTATCTTTACTATCGGCGGGCGAATCGAACGATGACCGTTTCTTGGGTCACGAGGGGAAATCTCGTCATCGGGACGCTCTTTGCAGTCGGTCTTTTGAATGTGACATGGCTCTCGGTGTACGGGTTTTACCTGCCCGCAAAAGTGCGTGTGGGCCTTTCGACGCCGCAGGCCGTCACGACGCTCACCGTCATTGTCGTCAGCTTGCTCATCAACCGCGCCATGCTCAGAGGATCGATCGTGCATGGTCCGGTGCAATGGGGGAAAATCTCGATTCGCGGCATGGTGGTGCTGTTCGGTCTGGCAGCGGCCTTTACGTGGGTGATGGGTCTGATGGGGTACATTCGCTCCTCGGGGCGCTTGTCCTGGCACGTGAATGAGTTGATGGCCGATGTCTCACCGTGGGCCTTTACGCCCGAACTCGGCTTCGCCGCGAAGATGGTGACACTCAACATGGTCGTGTTTTGGAGCGCCGTCCTCGCGTTGTTCTGGATGTGTCAGCGGGGGCAGCAGCAGGAATTGAAAGAAGAATGGTTCGAGGAGTCGTCGCGAACATTGGCATCGGTTCCTCCAGCGGAAACCTGAGGGATTAGAAAGGGTCATGGCGGGCATGAAGAGGACCAGCAACATCAGCGCAGTTTTGGTGGCGATTGCCCTGCTCGTTCCCGCATCAGGATCGGGATCGGCTCAAGGACAGCGTCTCGTCCTGGAGGATTTCCAAACCAAGGAGGCGGACGGGTTTCCGGCCAGCTGGGATCATGAAAGCCAGCGCAGCCATTCCAAGGGTCGGGAAGCGTATAAGATTCAAGCCGAGAACGGCTCCAATTACCTGTCGGCGAAAGATGCAGGACAACGAATCAAGAAAAAAAAGATCGAATGGGATCCCAAGGCCTATCCGGTGCTCACCTGGCGCTGGCGGCTGAACAAGGCGGCGGAGGGGACCGAACCACTCGCGGCCATCTATGCGTCGCTCGATACAGACTTGATGTTCATCCCGGTTTTCACCAAATATATTTGGAGCGCGACGAAACCGGAGGGGACCTTGATTGAAGGCGGAATGTTCAGCGGCTCCGAAATTGTGGTCCAGAGCGGGACCACCCCGGTGGGACAATGGGTTGAAGAAAAAGTAAACGTGTACGAAGATTTCAAGAGGATCCATCAGCATGAGCCTGCCGCAAAAGCCTGGGGCATCTCAATTGTGGCCGGTTCAGGCGTCGAAATAGATTTTGGGCCGATGGTCGCGATGTCAGATAAATAGGCATGGATGCCATGGTTGCCATGAGCCCTGTGCACCGCTGGTTCGATATTGTCTTCGGCCTCGTCGTGATGGGCACGGTGGGAGCCTTGATCGGGCTCATCATGGGGGGCGGACTCATGCCAATCTCGATTGTGGTCGGACTCGCCATGGGCGGAGTCATCGGGTTCCTGGGCGGGCGGCGCTTTCTTATCAGTATTCTGATCGGTAGCGTGTTGGGCGGTGCATTGGCGTGGCTGGTGGCAGGAACGGAACGGATCTCAGTCGGTGCAGGGACCGGAGCGGCCATGGGCGGATTTCTGGGCGTGCAGATCTCGATGCTCTTGGATGTGCGTGCCGCGAGAAAGGCC
>DASTQY010000471.1:0-2640 GCA_035761525.1 Nitrospira sp.
GTCTACCGCAAACCGCAGGAGATTGACAGTCGTACGAACGTTAAGCTTGTGCAGCAGTCTGGCCCTGTATGTGCTCACGGTTTTCTCATTGATTCCAAGTTCGTGAGCGATTTGCTGTCGATTCATCCCTTTGCCGAGGAGTGTAAGGACCTCGGTTTCGCGGCTGGACAACACTGGAGCAGCAGACGGACTCTGACCTTTTTTTTCTCCCCGCAGAACGGAACGAACGACCTCTACTAACTCCAACGGTGAGCGCTCCTTTGACAGGTATGCGGCGGCTCCTGCCCGTAAGGCGCGCGGACCGTATTGGTCTTCGGAAAATAGGCTGAAGACAATAATGGGGACCTTCGGGCAACAGACTTGTATCTCTCTGATGATATGAAGACCATTCTGACCAGGGAGATTGATATCCAGCGTGACAAATGCCCAGGGGAAGCTACAGATCTCTTCCAGGACCCGATCACTCCCTGAAGAATCGCGAATGTGCAGCGCTGGAAATGCTCGCGCAAGCAACTGCTTAATGCCATCTCGAATGATCGGATGATCATCCACGACGAGGGCTTGTTGCTCACGCATGTCGGTGTGCTCGTTTTTTGGAGGCAAGCCGCGACGAGGCCAACGCGAATTGAACGACCAAGAGACAGTTCTCGAAGGACAGATACTCCCCCTGGGTCAAGGAAGGTCCTGTTTCACCATTCGGGTTACCTGGACACTACACTGGCCACACGTTGCTACGATCCTGTGATTTTGCATGTATGGTGGATGACACCCAAATGGCTCGACTATCCGCCAAAATGTGCGCGTTGTCTATCAGCGATGACCTACAGATCACTTTTTCTCAAACGGGACAGTGGTTGTCAGGAGGACCACGGAAGAGAGGTAACGTACGGTGCCGGTTACTGCTGGATGCTGGGGTTCTTAAATGCGGTTAAGCCGCTAACGGCTTTGGCTCTTCAGTATGCCACCTGCGGCCACAGTTGAAGCAGACGTACTGAAGAATAGTGGTTCCTGTTACGAGGTCAATCCCTGTCTCTGCCCGAAGGCTGCCCTGGCATTTTTGGCACCGTTCAAAGTGCTTGGCGTTTTCCTGAGCCATAAGGGTTAGAGAATAGTGATCCTGACGCCGGTTTGTCTATCAGTTTCAGCCTACACCCTTGTGCGATTGCGTGACAATCTAGGGATTCCACTGGGCGGGAGACAAGGACGGTGAGCTCGAGTCACGGGAGGATTGTGCTGGGCGAGGGAAGTGATAGTGCGACCTCCCTCGCCCTCATGAAAGCTTATTTCACCGAGACTGGAAGGACATCTCCACGACCCTCCTCTTGAACGCCGGCTCGCTGGCTGCCGGAGCGGGCATCTGTCAACCCCTTGATGCGGTTGTCGCCCGGAGGCAAAACCCGCAGATAGCCCCACTGCCCCGACTGGGCATAGGGCAGGCGCTGGTTCGACCACACATAGTCGCCTGGCATGCGGAATGGCCCGCCAGCAGTGGGAATGAACGCATCCAAGGTTTCGGACCCCGAGAACTCCACCACGCTGATCATGTCGGCCCCTCGCATGAACGGCTCGATCGGCCATTCGTGGCGTTCGACGCTGAACATCCCGTTTTGCTCGTTGCTCGCACCGAATACGTGGATGCGGACCGGATCACCGGCATGCGCCTCAATAATGGGCGTGGCCGGATCTTCGGGTTTATCCACGACGCAAGGTTGGAACACCTTGCCGAGAGTACAACCCTTTTCCTCCCGGAACTTGTACGGTTCCGCCCGATAATTCACCGCTGTAAGACCGGCGGTATTTTGCACATAGGGCATGAAACTCGTCCCAATGATGTTGTCCTCGTCCTGGAAGAACAAAGCGACGTCACGGTAGTTGGTTCGATGCTCGTATCCCTGAATTGTACGATCCACGATGACGTCCGCCACCCATGAATTCTTCATGGAAATGTCGGCGCCAGTCTTCGGGTCACGGTATTTGGCACCCTTGGGGCCAATGACCAGCGCTCCATAGAGGCCGTTCCTCGGATTCACCACAATATTACCCCAATCCCAGACGAGGGAGGCTGTCTCGCCAATGAACGGGTCGGCGTAATAGGTGTAGGTCCTATTCTCCCCCGGGCCAACAGTTTGATCGCCAGGATTATTGCCGACATTCGCCCCCAAAGAATCCTTGGGGTCAAAGGCCAGGCTGATGGCAGAGAACGAAGCCCGGCCCTCTTTCATGCGGTTCGTCAGCTTGACCTTGATGCAATCACCGACGTTTGCACGCAACGTGAGCGGCATCGGTTGAATTCCGCTTGCCACCTTGGAGGCCTCTTCCTCTAAGGTGTAGATCTTCGCCTCCGGGTTCACCATCTTGATGGTTCGTTCGAAGTCCACTTCAATGACATCCGGCGCGTTTGGATTCAATTTCATCCCCGGATAATCCATCGCGACCACGTTGAAGGCCTTCACCGGAGCATCGGCGGGGCAGACCCCAAGGGGTTTCGGAATTTCATTTCGACGGCTATAGCCTGCCGGCAACTTCTGAAGGTCCGGCACCTCCTTGTCCAACACACGCATGATGCCCCAAGCACCCTCCGAGAACTTCGACACCCGACCGTTCAAATGGATGTAGTCGCCGGGCTGCAGCCGCGGGCCC
>DASTQY010000472.1:0-11912 GCA_035761525.1 Nitrospira sp.
CTCTGCAACACTGCGGCTCGTGGCATGGAGCATTTGCGCGCCGAGCTGAAGGCGCCAGCGGGCGAGGTAGGCCATCGGCGTTTCCGATAGATATTGCCGAAAGCGCTCTGCCAGTACGGAACGCGACATCCCCACCTCCGCCGCGAGTGTGGCGATTGTCCATGGACGGGCTGGTTGACGATGCAGGAACGCCAACGCTTTCCCGATTTCCGGATCGCGAACACCGGCCAGCCAGCCGGCCTGTTTCTGTGGGAGCTGCTCGATGTAACGCCGCAAGGTTTCGATAAACAAGACCTCCGACAACTTCGCCAGCACGGTCTCACCACCTGGTCTGGACGCATCGGAATTGTCAACCGAATAGCGGAGAGAGTTTTCCAACCATTCGCCGGAGGCGTCATTCCGGATACTGACCTTCAAGATGGGCGGCAGTCCGCTGAGAAGAATCCTGCTCAGCTGCGGCTCGCAGGCCAAATATCCGCAGATGATTCTCGTTAATTCTCCGCCTCCGCCGTGCCGATAGATCTTCAGGTCCTCAGACAGAATGCGTTGCAGTTCTTTTGCGCTGTCGACCGGAACGATGGGCGAACCATTGCCGAGGATGTGGGGATGACCGTGTGGAAAGACTACGATTTCTCCTGCCTCGAGAGGGACCGGCCTGGTGTCATCTTCGATGTGTGCATAGCCGCGGCCCTCGGTCACCAAATGATAGACGATTACGTGTTTAGGTTGCGGCGACAGATAGGAGGCCATGACGCGTGAGGGAGGCGAGCGAAAGCCCCACGGTGCAGAACATTCAGCGGTGTAGAAGATGGCCCCGTCGAGTTTGACGGCCTTGAGGACTTCGGACAACACATCCACAGAATGTGCCTCTTTAGGGCGTCCGGCAAACTAAACCGGACGGTCGGTCAAATGATGCGCAGCCTAGCACGCTCGCGTCAAGAGAACCAGACGCTCGGATAAGCACAACCGTAAGGGATCACCTTATAGTGGAGACACATCAGCAGCGGCAACAACGGTGCTTCAATCAGATCACTCACAAAGGAGGCCAACATGGCGACAATTTCACTCACACCGGATGTAGAGACATTAAAGACGCGGCTTCGGACGATGTGGATGGCGGGCGACTACGATCGATTCTCCCGCTACATGGAAGCCAGCGCCAGGGAATTCTATGACCGCATTCCACTTTTCCCGGGCTGCACGTTCCTGGATGTCGGTTGTGGCTCTGGTCAGCTGGCGCTAATGGCGGCAAGGGATGGACTACATGTGACCGGCGTCGACATCGCGGCCAATCTCGTTGAACGTGCCAGGAGCCGGGCCCAGGCCGAAGATCTGCAGGCTCGATTCGAAGAGGCCGATGCGGAGGCACTGCCATTCGAGGACGAAAGTTTCGATGTGGTGGCAAGTCTCATCGGCGCGATGTTCGCGCCGCAGCCTGAGGTGGTCGCCGGGGAATTGATGCGTGTCTGCAAGCCCGGTGGAACGATTGCGATGGCCAATTGGACTCCACAGGGGTTCGTGGGACAAATGTTCAAAGCAGTTTCGAAATTCATTGCCCCATCCGGAATGCCATCCCCGGTTTTGTGGGGCGACGAAGCAACGGTGCGTGAACGGTTGGGACACGGACTCACGGAACTCCGCCTGACCAGGCGTCAGTATGCCTTCATGTATGATTTTTCGCCGGCGGCTGTGGTGGAGCTATTTAAACTTTATTATGGACCAATCAATCAGGCATTCGGAGCGCTTGATGCTGCGGGGCGTGACAGCCTTCGCGGAGAGCTCGAAGGGTTGTGGTCGGCTCACAACCGTGCAGGGATAGACCGCACCACCGTGTATGCGGAATATTTGGAGGTCATCGGCATTCGAGCATGAGGCAAGAACCGCCGTATTCATACAAAGAGGCTTTCGTGTACGACATGAGAAGCCGCATGGCGTGACGGCTCGATTTCCCAGAATTACATGGAACGGCTCGCCGTGGGGGGTTGTTCACCATCCCAACGTCCCTATTGCATCGCGTTTCAGTGGAACGGGCAAGAAAGCTGGACGCGCGGGATCCTGAAATCGCCGAAGCCGTGCGTGCGGTGGGGCGCCGGGGGCAGGTAATCAATCAGCGGCCGACTTAGGAGAATCCCCAGTAGGGGGTGACGAAACCAGACCGTATCATTTTTATAGAGACTGGTATTCGCCAACCCAAAGGAGGGACAAGTTATGAGGATCTTGACATTCGGTGCATTCTTGATCGCCGGCGCATGCCTGGTTGCTGCGGATTATACGCTTGCTCAGGCAGGATCGGGAGGCTCTGGCGGGGCAAGTGGAAGCGGCATGACCTCTCAGGGTCTCGCGTCTGAACCTGCCGGTATAGGTGAGCGAGGAACTGGGCAAACCCAGAGCACGCTTGAGCGATCCGGAGTTCCCGCCCAGAAAGGAATGTCCTCTGAACCCGCAGGAATTGGAGAGAAGGGTACCGGACAGACACAAAGTACGATGGAACGGTCCGGGCTTGGACAGAACAATGCTCAAAGTCAATCTCCACTTCCCTCCGGTATCGGTGAACAGGGTACCGGCCAGACGCAGAGCACAATGGAGCGGGCCGGTGGAGGACAAGGCGCGACCCAAGGCCAATCGTCCCAAAGCGCAATGGATCGTCCAGAACGTTGACGAGTCGGATTCACTTCGCGCGTGGAGGTGCCGGACTTCTCCGGCGCCTCCAGCGCTGCTTCTCCACAAACTTCATCATATTCCAGTTGTTCTCGGGCATGATCGTGCGCATCCTCCATGCATTCTATCTTGGGCGAGCGTGACGTGAGTTTGCTGGCTGGCTGTCGCCGACGATTGACTATGTTGTGAAGACCAGGGAATTTCCTCGGTTGACACGCTTACTGACAAAGCGTACACGTGAAATTGCTGACTCCCGATATTCCTTCCGAACGATGGAGGAGGTCATCATGCCCGACCTGAATCCACCGGACCATCACCGCCCTCCCAGTCCTGGGTGGGCTTCTCGTCAGTCACGCTAGCGGGTCTTCATCAGCCGCCGCGGTCCCGCGATGGGACTATTTAGATAGACTTGAAGGGCGCAGTGACGGAGACGGGGACTAGCGTGAGGAACACAACATCTGGAATTCCAGTTGACTGTCCGCTGACGAGCTGCCCTGTTCCTCATGGCGAGGGAGGGTCCTGTGTGCACACATAACGAATCTACCTCGGCGTCCTAAGCGCCACAAACGGGCGGCCTTCGCATGTCATCGAGGTCGCCCGTGTTGTATGTCAGATATTGCGTGTCTATGTCGTATTAGTAGACGCGTAGTGTCAGTCTAGTACTTCCACCTGGTCCATTGTCCGAGCGTCGACAAGATCATCTCATGAATGGCAAGCACCTGGTTCTTGCACACGAATGCTGCGGCACCGGCGGTTCTCATGGCGCTGTACCTCGGGGGGGAAAAGTGGCCGGTAAGGCAGATAACTACAGTCTCCGGACAGGATTTCCTGATACACTGAGTCGCTTCAACTCCGTCAAGATAGGGGAGGCCGATGTCCATTAGAATGACATCGGGCTTGTATTCGATAGCCATTGCCACAGCCTGCTGGCCGTCTCCGGCCTGCCCCACGATCCTAATATCCTGGTATTTTTCAAGGATGTCTTCAAGGAGCTGGCGCGTCCCGGGATCATCGTCGACGAGGAGCACACGGTATTGAACTGGCCGGGCGTCAGTCGAAGATGTCGACACTAATTGACTTCGAGAAGCCAAGTCATTCTGGACGCCATGATTGCCCTCTACTGAAACGAGCATAACGACCTCTCCTTAACAATAACAATCACATCGGTGTGATAGATGCACACGGTTGCCAGTGCATGACAGACTCTCCATCACCTTTATCTCTCTTATAAAGCGATCGATTATGAACGCGGCCTAGTAATAACCCAAGTCTGGCCCGTTTTTTTCCTTCATGCCGCACCCTCGAGTTAGTGCGTGCGGCAAGGCCACGAAATTCCTCAAATCCTGATGCACTTTTTGATCGAGGTTAATTGCGTAGCTTCCATCCGTCAAATACTGATCGAAGAAGCGAAAGGCGACATTCAAGGAACATCTGTTCTAGTCATCGGAGCCGCGTGTCTTCGTGAAGCACTCGATGTGGGCATGACGAAATCGCTGCCTGGGGCAACGCGCTTCAAGAAATGATGAGTAACAAGCGATTGAGGAAAGGTATAGAGCGCAGGGTCAGAAAATCATGTCCGTCGGCTTGCTTCCATAGGCCAAGCGGATGCTCGGGGAATTCCTTGAAAAGTGGTGTGGTGTCGTATTGAATCAAATCGCCCCGGCAACTCTGTGACAGATTTCAAGTCTGTTACCGCTCGGATCTTCGAAAAATAGTGCGTAATAGCCGGGGCCCTCCAGGTAGGCGGGTCCTTCAATCTGACGACCTCCCGTTTGAACAACAATGGAAGCTAAACGGTCGACCTCGGCGGTACTCTCAGCCCAGAATGCAACTCGACATTCATTGGCTCTATGCCCAGGGGCCTCGGTGACGCCAAAAAATTCCGTCGATCCACCCGCTCCACCAACCGCTTCAAATTGCAACCACCCGTCGACCTCTATCCGGCGGGTGAATCCCAACGCGGGCAACAGAGCCTCATAAAACACGCGTGCCTCCGGCAGGCTCCGCACCCGAAGATCAATGTGATCATATCGCCTTCGCATCGATTTCGATCAAAAGTAGGCGCTATATTCTACTTGCCCGTTGTTCGACGGTCTATCGTCTAGGTTCCTCCCCAGTCCCTGAGGCGATGACCAGTCAGTTATGCTTGCACTCCATTATGTATGGACACATCACCTAGTATGTTTCGGTTGATACAACGCCGGGCCTCATCCATGCCGATGCGCGTGCTCGGAAAGACCGGGGTGAACCTGCCCATCCTGGGGTTCGGCACTGCACATAGCGGCCTTCGCTTGAACACCAGAGAGGCGGTTCATCTCTATGAACGAGCCTTCGGAGAAGGCATTACCTATTTTGATACCGCGCCAGAGTTTGCAGGCTACGGAAAGGCTCAAATGCAGTTGAGCCATTTTCTCAAGCAGGTGCGGCCACAAGTCTTCCTTGTGACGAAGTGCTATGAACCGGATGGTGAGCGGGCCTTGCAGCTGCTGCAGAAAAGCCTGAAGGAACTAGGCACCAGTTATGCCGACTTGGTGTTCGTTCACAGCGTCGGCGCCGACAAAATGGATCCTCGAACGGTGTTTGGCAACAAAGGCACCTACGCTGCATTGATGAAAGCCAAGGCGCTCGGGCTGACACGGTATGTCGGTTTGTCAGGACACAGCCGCCCGGGGCGCTTCGCGCAGGCGATACGCCAATTCGACGTCGATGTGTTGTTGAACGCCGTCAATTTCGTCGACCAGCATACTTACAATTTCGAAGCCGAGGTGTGGCCGGCGGCGGCGCGGGCAAACATCGGGCTCATCGCGATGAAGGTGTATGGCGGCGCGCAGGATCCGCCACCGCGACCGGACCGGCTCAGTCATTCGATGATGGCGGCCGAACATCACGATCTTGCCTTCCGGTATGCCTTGAGTCTGCCACAGGTCTGCTGCGCCGTAATCGGCATGGCCACAACTCGCGAGCTCGAGCAGAATGTTGCGCGTGCACGGGCATTCAAACCGCTGTCGGGCGGTGAGGTGAGAAGCCTGCGAGACGCCGGCAGGCTGATGGCCCGCCAATGGAACGATCATTTTGGACCAGTCACGTAACTGCGAGTCGTGAGAAATCCCGGAGAGTGAACAGCCACCCTTCGATGACCTCCCCCTTCTTCGTCATTCGTAATGCGTTTCGGCAGTGGTCTCTATCTGGCTCTATCTCGGCGGTCAGCGTGACGCGATTGTTCTCAGATGGGAGTCATGCAGCATCTGATCTTGTATTTTTTGTACCGCCTCGGCGAGCGCGCGGTTTAGCCGCGCGCCTGGGGCCATTTCTCCGGTCGGATTGAAATTCTCATTGAATGAGGAAGAACCACGATAGGTGCCGATCAGTTCACCGCTCTTGGTTAATAGAAAGAGCGTGAGATCGGCCTCCCCGCTGCTTGAGTGCGTTTTCAAGTCCAGGATACCAGCCGCCATTTTGCCCACGTAGGGCAAAGGAAGTTTGGTCCACACACGGGGATGATAGTGCTCGTATAAGGCGTTGATCCGGCCGGTGAGAATCAGGTCCGGCTGCCGGTCGAATAGGGTGATTTTCGAAAACACCCCTGCTTCCTCGAATGCATCCAGGAGCTCGTGTTGCACTTGATTCGCCAGCACACGAGGCGGAACTGCTTCCGCGTCCGGCCCTGTGAGACCGAAGTTTTCTTTGCCCGACACCAGCGCCGGGGCCGGATACATGTCGTGGAATTCCGCTGTGGCGTCAATGATCGGCCGTGCCGGGGCGAGCGTGATGGCGGGGACAAATTCGGCTTTGCTGCAGCCTGCAACGGCAGTCGCTAGAATCAACACATACAGGAAAGCGGATCCCCTGTGACTCAATCCCTTAGGCTCTTTAGTCAATGACGCGTTGAATCGTCGATGCATAGCCATCTTCCGTGACGTAGGCTTTAACCTGATCACCCACAGCCACTTGGTCCATCTTGGTGTTGTCATCGACGCGTACACGCCTCGACTCTCCGTCATTATCTCTGATCGAGACGTACTTGGCTCCGATCTCACTCACGCGGCCTTTAACTGAGTCTTTAGAGATGCGCTCGCTCATCGTCGGCGATGCGGACCGGCGCTCAGACGCATTCTTGGCGCAACCCGCAAGTGTCATGTTGATCGCGATAAAGGCCGTAAGCATCGAGTAGAAAACTATCCTCATAGGACACCTCCTTAGCCTTACTTTTGAATGTACCCGTCAGGGCGTAGTTGGCCTCCCTAGGTACGTCACTAGGATCCAAGTCTCCTCACCCAAGCACTGAAGTAATGTAGGGTTTTCACTTCTATGATTGAAGGCATGCGTAGCTAGCGAAACCTCTAGCTTTCGGAAAACCCCTTGCTCTATGCCGGCTTGCGTAGGCAATGAGGCGGCATGTGGCGTGCAATCCTTTCTCACCAGCTAGCTTCGATGCCTCGACGGTGGATGAAGGGTAATGAAATTAAGAGAAACAAGAAAGGAAGATTGACATGAGAATCGCACAAGTCTCGCCTCTGTGGGAAAGCGTGCCACCGAGGCTCTATGGAGGCACCGAGCGCATCGTCTCGTATCTGACGGAGGAACTCGTTCGCCAGGGCCACGAGGTGACGCTCTATGCCAGCGGTGATTCTCAGACGTCAGCCCGTCTCGAAGCGGCTTGTCCGCACGCCCTGCGTCTGAGCACCGGTCTGGTCAATCGTGACGCGCCGTTGATTCTGATGCAGGAGCATGCAATGGGCGCCGACGCCGATCAATTTGACATCATCCATTCGCATCTGGACTTTCTGAGTTTTCCCATGAGCCGTCGTTGTCCAACCCCCGTGCTCACAACTTTGCATGGACGCTTGGACCTGCCGGAACTGGGTCCGATCTTTCGAGAGTATGCAGACATGCAGTTGGTGTCCATTTCGGATGCCCAGCGTCTTCCGCTTCCTCATGCCAATTGGCAGGCGACCGTGTATCACGGATTGCCCGATCTCTATACATTTCATCCCAACACCGGATCCTATTTGGCATATCTCGGACGTATTTGTCCCGAAAAGCGCCCCGATCATGCGATTGAAATTGCCAAACGGGTCGGAATTCCGTTGCGAATCGCGGCGAAGGTGGATCCGGTGGACCGGGAATACTTCGTGACGAAGATTGCGCCGTTGATGGATCATCCGTTGATCGAATACCTCGGCGAGATCAGCGATGCGGAAAAAGGCCATTTCCTCGGTGATGCCGCGGCAGTGCTGTGCACTTACGACTGGCCCGAGCCCTTCGGGATCGTCCTGATCGAAGCGCTGGCTTGTGGCACCCCCGTGTTCGCGTACCGTCGCGGGTCAATTCCTGAAATCATCGAAGATGGTGTGACTGGATTCATCTGCGACAGCTTGGACGAAATGGTGACGAAGATCGACCGCCTGCCGCTCATTAAACGGCAGCGGTGCCGTGAGTCGTTTCAAGCCCGTTTCACCGTCGAGCGAATGGTCAAAGATTATCTCGCCGTGTATGAACGGATGGCGACTGTGCCGGCCAGATCCCACGCGATCGCCAATGGACGGTCCCTTCGCATGGTCGGTCCCCGGCCTGTCGCAGTCAGCGAGCTGACCACCCCGCACGGTACAGCCTAAGCACAGAAAGCCGGGTCCAACCATATTGGACCCGGCTTTTTTCTTACCTTCCTTCCTCTCATATCTTGCCTATCGTAGGAAGGCTCCACCCTTCCGTAGGATAGCGGTCGTCCTGCCCGGCCTCCTACTATGGCATCATGCGTGCCTCCACTAACGGCCGGCGAGTACTCTCTGTTTTCCTGATGGCGATCGTTTTGCTGCCCACAGCCTGTCGGCCCGTGCCGATCGCTGACCACTCCCCCATGACGATGCTCTTGGACGATGTCGCAGTTCCTCAACATGTCCGGCGCCTCGCCGTTTGGTATCCACGCACCTGGGAACAGGAAGTCTCGTATGGGTACAGCAGGCTCGAGCAAGCCGCGTTTCAGCTCAAGAAGCGGCGGGCGGATATCAAAATTGTGGAGCGGCGCAACCTGGAACAACTCACGGATGAACAGCGTTTGCAACTATCCGGACGAGTCGGTGATGACAGCGTCGTGCGAGTGGGCAGGTGGTTGGGCGCTGACGGCCTCGTCCTCTTCCGCATCGACGGGCCCACCTGGCGGGAACGATTGTTGGCCCGCATGCATGGAAAGATGCCGCCCTTCGTCGTCTCGAGCAAGATTATCTCACTGGAAAGCGGAGAAGTGCTGTACCATGATGTCGTGACGGCAGTTCCGGTGCCGGATACCGGTGAGTGGAGCGATTACGACAGCGATCATCAACTGCGTCCCGCAATGCATGCTGCACTTGATCAGGCCCTGTCAACGGCCATTCAGCATCTTCACCAGTCATTTCGTTAAAGTTCCGCCCCCGATCTCAGCTGCGAACGGCTCGCAGCACTTCCTGTGCGGAAGACGACCCTGCCTTGGCAGTTAGAAAGTCTCCTCGCATCGCTTTCAAAGCACAACGTTCCTCGTCGATCTCACGCTGGGTGCGAATCCCGAGACGACGGAACAAGGGCACGGGTGGACACCATCCCTGCACGGCGTGCTGGAGCAAAAAGGTGGCAACGGCGGCTGGAAGTAAGAACCACCGTCGGTTCACAAAGCGTGCGAGCGTCAATCCGATCAAAGAGACGGCCGCGGCGTTGGCTTCGAGAATCCGTTCGATGTCCCATTCTCCATCCAGTTCCTCCAGCCTCACATCAATCAGGCGTCGATCGGTGGAGTACACTTGTACATTTGCCTCGGTCTGCTGCGTGATACGCTCGTTGATTGCAGGATCGGTATGTTGCGGGACTCGCTCGGTCGTGGAAGGCAGAAGGGGAGATGCGGTTGGGACGGACATGGAGGCCTCCATCAAGGTGCAGTTGAGGGGATAGAATTGCCCATTCTTGAGGAGACTGCACCTCGGGGCTTCCCCAGAGTGAGGTCAGCGATGCGCTAATTGGCTCGGCCAGGAACGGTACGAGCAAACCGAGACAGGAACCACGCATAGAGCAGCGCGAGTAAGACATAGTTGGGAATGAGAATGGCTGGCGTCATCCATTGCCACCCGTCGAACTTCCAACCAACCAACGGCCAGAGAACTGGAGTTGCGAAGAAGGCGTGGGAATGAGTCGGCACGTCGACCAGCACGTGCAGGCCCCATGCGGCGACCTCCCACCGCGGCCGCTTCGTCGCGACCCAGATGAGAAGAAAGACGAAGAGAAAGACGACGAAGCTATGCGTGATGTCATACAGGTGATGCACATATTGTGGGATGGTTGATTCCGGTGGCGTACCATGGCTGAAATCGGGTGGATCTGCCAAGCCGAGGATGACGGCTATCCATAGGACTCCGAAAGACAACAGGTCCGGTGCGAGGCCGATCGCAAAGGCGAGCCAAAAGCTGCGGCGGCTTTTTCGGCCGAAAGCGATGCCGCCCCAAAGGCCATGTGAAAGTATGTCCATGACGGCTCGGAGGTAGAGCGATCGATGGTACCATAACCAATTTTCCCCCGACTTCCCGCGAAGCCGGACGAGGAAAGTTGCCGGCTAGTCAACCGCTCATTCAGTACCACAAATGCGCGATTGTGGAGGAAACCAACGCTGAGGAGCAAACTTCGAAGTTAACACCCAGCTCAGTTGAGACTTGTGAAGGCGGAGAAAGCATGGCCCAACCTGGCGGCGGCACACGTGATGTCGTGAAAGCCGTGTTCCTGATCGTGCTCTTGGTTGCATTGCCTTTGATAGGCGTGATACTTGCCGGCAAACCGATCGATCAGTATCTCGAGTTTCCCCCGCACACCCGGTATGTAGAACATCCGCCGTTCTCCTGGCAGACGTTCGTCATCCTGGGATTCGTCACCGTGCTGTCGGTCTCGCCGATCATTGTCCGCGTCGTGACCTCACAGGTCACTGCACGTGGCAGCGTCCGGACGGCAAAAGCCTATCCCTGGTGGGGAGTTGTCGGCGCCGCTCTCACGGCCGTCTCCTGGTGGTTAGCCTGGACTCGCTTCGAATGGTTCAAATCCTATCAAGCATCCACGTTCACGCCTTTGTGGCTGGGGTACATTCTGTTCGTGAATGCGTGGACGTACACCCGCACGGGACGCTGCATTATGCTGGATCAGCCGCGCATCTTTTTGTGGCTGTTTCCGGTCAGCGCGGGATTCTGGTGGTCATTCGAGTACCTGAACCGCTTCGTGCAGAATTGGCATTACGTCGGCGCACAGACGTTTACATCATGGGATTATTTTATGCAGGCCACGGTGCCGTTTTCGACGGTCCTTCCGGCGGTGTTGAGTACCAGAGAATTAGTGGGTACGTTTCCCCGATTGAGCGCAGGGATGGACCGGCTTCCGGCGTTTCACATTCGGCACCTGCACATTGCCGGCTGGGGGGTGTTTATTCTGGCTTGTGCCGGACTGGTGATCTTAGGAATTTGGCCCAACTACGCTTTTCCCCTCGTATGGCTCGCGCCACTTGCGCTGATGACGTCGCTTCAGATGCTTATCGGCGAGGAAACGATCTTTTCAGCGACTCCAGGGGGTGATTGGAGGTCATTGTGGTGGTCGGCGTTGGCAGCCCTTGTGTGTGGAATCTGCTGGGAACTGTGGAACTATAAGAGTCTGGCGCATTGGGAATACGCCATTCCCTTCGTGCATGGGTACAAAATTTTTGAAATGCCGCTTCTTGGCTATGCTGGCTATCTTCCGTTCGGCCTGGAATGTCTGGCCGTGGCCAAATTTCTGTTTCCTGACCATGATATGGAAAGGATGACGCCGAAGACGGAGTCTTCTTCTCCAGTAGACGATCAACGTCTCGCAGGTGGTGAGCCCGTGATGTCAGCGGATCAGTTTCGCGCGGAAGCGGGCTATTTCAAAGTATGAGTCTTTTCGGCCAGCTCGAGCGCCACGCGGCGCATATCATCCGAGAAGACTTGATGCGTTTCGTCGTCGACCCGCACCGCATACTGGCTTCGTCCGATTTCCTTGCCGCCTGGGGACTCAAACAGCTGGGCGACAATCTGCGTCACGAGGTAGTTTTTCGAAAACCAGGTTGAGTGTCCGTGCGAGACGGTGGCCGGTGCCCAGAGCATATACACATAATCCACTGCAAGGTGTCGCTGGAGTTCCTTCACCCGCACCATGTCCGTCTTCGAGAAATCGACATCGATTTCGAAGTAGGCTGACTTGTACGGTCCCTTAACCAACTGCGGATAATCGGGAACAGC
>DASTQY010000473.1:0-4045 GCA_035761525.1 Nitrospira sp.
TGAAACGCCCCCACCATCTTCTCGATCTGCGCCGTACGCTGAGTCGGCCGCTGGACCACGACGGAAGGCGAAAGCACCGCTCGCAACGAAGCGGCCACTTCCTCGGGCGTTCGATTGGGTGCGGTGACGATGTCAATCCGATCCAATCGGCCGACCATTTGGAACAGCACTTGGGCCGCCGCCAGGTCCATGATGGCGACGCGGTTCCAATAAGATTTGGGGCGGTCGCTGCCCTCTAATAGCCCCGCCACCTTCAGGTGCATCCAACGCGAGCCTGCCCTGGCCTTGAACGTGCTTCCCGGAACAAGGTTCAACTCGTCGCTCAACTGACGCCCGAGGAACACACGGTCTGGCTCCAAGAGATCGTTCAGCAGGTCTTCGGTTTCGGCTCTCTCGACCCGAAAACCGATGCCCTCGGCTTCCTCGAGAAGATCCATCCCGTAGATCTGCACGCTTTCACCGGCAGACGTGCCTTCCCCTAGGACAACCGCTTCTTCGATGAGGGGAATCACTTTTTGGACGCCCGCTGAGTGTCGAATAACCTCGAGAATCGTTTCATCGAGTCCGAGGTCGCGCCCCGACACTTCCAGAGTCGCCGGGCCGGCGACGGTCAAGACCGCTCGCTCAAAGGCTCGAAGCACTTCTCGATTGGCCGTGAGAATCGCGACGAAAGACAATACCCCGAGCGCGACACCCGCCACCGTCAGTACAGTCCTGAACGGCCGCTGCCATCCATGAGATCGAATCAGTGTGCCCGCCAACCTGAGCCAGGCTGTCATGGTCGATTTGGCCATACGGGTAAGTGCGTAGCTACTAATTTGTTGAGACGGCGCTTTGCAAGCGTGGATGCGGCACCGCTAGGATCTGCACAAATCGGCAGTTTCGTTTACAGAGTGCCATTCCTTTGCTAGACTCGCCTCAAGTTATCGATGGCTATCGAAGGTGGGAAAACATGAAGACCGCGTTACGACGAAAACCTGACACGCTGATCGAGGAACCCGTCGACCTCGAATTGCTGACGCCCCGCCAACGAGACATCCTGCGCCTCGTCTCTATCGGGCATACGAATCGCGAGATTGCAAATATGTTACAGATCAGCGTACGTACGGTGGAAGTTCATCGCTTCAATCTCATGCGACGATTGAACGTACGCAATGTGGCACAATTGCTCAGACGAGCCCTCCAGCTGGGCCTGCTTTCCAAATCCTTCGGGAAATAACCTCGCGCGTTCTACGACCCGCTCGAATGCACTCAACCTCAGAGCTTCCTTCGATTCTTCTCCGGTGCGCCAGCTCTGCTACAACTCCTTGAGCTTGCCGCGGCAGTCCGCAATTGACTTATAGCCTTGTTTTTCCAGACAGGCCGTGAGCTCGTGCTCCAATCGTGCAAAGACTTGGACGCCTTCTTCAACTAATACCGTCCCGATCTGTACAGCCGAGGCGCCGCAGAGCACATGCTCGAAGGCGTCAACGCCGTCCACGACACCGCCGGTTCCCACGATCGGCATGTTGCCTTGAAAGTGTTTCCAAAAGGCTCGTACGTTGGCGAGTGCGACCGGTTTAATCATGGCTCCGCCGAGTCCGCCAAAGCCGCCCTTTGGTTTGATGACCACGGTTTCCGTGTGCGGATTTACGACAAGGCCGTTGCCAACGGAATTGATCAAATTCAGGAAATTCACTCCGCAACGGGCGATCACATCACCCATCAATTGGTGATGAATCGGGTCAAAATAAGGCGGCAACTTCACCCCCATGGGGACCGTCACGATCTTCCGCACCCGTTTGATGACCCGTTCCGAGGTATCAGCATCGTAGCCTATTTGCGGTTTGCCCGGGATGTTCGGACAGGAAAGATTCACCTCAATAAGATCCGGTTTCGCGTCATTAATGACCTGCGCAATGGTTGGAAAGTCGTCTTCACACAGACCAGCCACACTGGCAATGACCGGCTTGCCGAATTGCTTCAGTGCAGGGATCAATGCAGCATAGGCCCTGTACCCCAGGTTCGGCAGTCCCATGGAGTTGATTGAACCTCCGGAAAAACCGTGATAGCGCGGCATGGGATTGCCTTGCCTCGCTTCGATCGTCATGGACTTGGTAACGATGGCTCCAGAATGAGAGCGGCCCAATGCCATGAGTTCATCCTCAGTCACGCACAAGGCACCGGACGCGTTCATGAAACACGAGGGGAATTTCACGCCGGCAATGTCGACCGTAAGATCCATCACAGTCCTACTGCACTCTGGTCACCCACTCCATTCAGCAACTTGCCGCTTTGAGTACGGTGCGCGTTAACAATCGTCCGTCTTTCATCGCCCAAATATAATCGGCGGCTTCCGCTGCGGCCGCACTATGCGTAACCAGAAGCACCGTAAGATGGAAGTCTCGAGCCAAGGTGCGTAGGAGTGCGATAATTTCTCCCCCATGCTGCGAGTCCAGGTTGCCGGTCGGTTCGTCGGCCAACACAATCCGGGGCTGATGCACGATCGCGCGTGCAACCGCCACCCGCTGTTGCTCACCACCCGACAACTCACTCGGTCGATGTCGCGCGCGATGATTCATGCGGACGAGGGCGAGAACTTCGGAAACTCGTTCACCAACTCTCCGGCTTTCATCGCCTCGCAGCAGCAGGGGGAAGGCGACATTTTCTTCAACGGTCAGACCGGGAACAAGATGAAAAGCTTGAAAGACGATTCCGATGCACTGACGGCGAACTCTCGTCCAATCATCGGCGTTATAGTGGGCGGTGGATTGTCCGATCAGTTGAATGTCCCCGGAGGTCGGAAGGTCGAGCCCTGCAATCAAATTGAGCAACGTGCTCTTGCCACATCCGCTGGGGCCGACAAACGCGCAGAAAGCACCTGCTGTCACCTCCAACGTGACCCGATCCAACCCGCAGATCCGGTCGTCGCCCCGTTCGTAGAGCTTGGACACCTCCGTCAGCTTCACTATCGGCGACATTAACGGGGGCAACATTCGTGTCAGACCTCGTGTTCTATACCATACCCCTTCACGGAGCGACAACCTTGACAGCGGTCCCCGGTTCTCCTACCTTCAACCTGATGCCTTACCGCATGCTGCGATGGTGCCGGCTGGCGCTCCGCATTGTTCTTCCCGTCGACTGCATTAATTGTGGCCTGCCTTTGCGAACGGATCCCACCCCTTGTTTCTGCGACGCATGTTGGCAGCGCATCCACCCGCTCTCGGGCCCGCGCTGCTCCCGCTGCGATCAGCCGTTCGTGGCTGCAGCTGCCACGTCCTGGACGCCGGATCACACGTGCCAGCACTGCCGAGAGCAGCCTCCTGCCTATCATCGGGCATGGACGATCTATCCTTACATCCCACCCTTACAGGAGGCCATCTGTGCAATGAAGTATCGGGGCGTATCGGCGCTGGCTGGGCCTCTGGCGGCATTGATGATTCGAGCACTCCCGCCGGACATCGAGTGCGACGTTGTCGTCCCCGTTCCGTTGCACCCGTCGAGGCTGAGAGTCCGAGAGTTCAATCAATCGCTCTTGCTTGCCGACCGGCTAGGGCGCTTTTTCATGCGGCCGGTATCCACGACTAGCCTCATCCGCACTATTGCCACAGAGCCTCAAACGGCGCTGACGCGCCGTGAGCGTTTACGCAATCTTCGCTGCGCATTTGCCGTGCGGGACGCAAAACCCCTCGCCGGCCGTCGCATCTTGCTGGTCGACGATGTCTACACCACCGGAACGACGCTTAACGAGTGCACCAAGACGCTGCTAAAGGCCGGGGCTCTCTCAGTTTCGGCGCTCACGCTCGCCAGGACAATGGACTCGAGCCTTGTACCAGACCGTATTTGGGCTGAGCACGCCGGCCGTTCGTTGACAGGATTCGGACTTTGACACGATGCCAATTTACGAATATCGCTGTGCGGAGTGCCAGAAGCGGAGCAGTTTTCTCGTCCTGAACCGCTCCACGGAAACCTCGCTCTGCTGCTCGCATTGTCAGAGTCCCAGACTCGAGCGGCTCTTGTCGCGCTTCGCGTCGCCGAAATCAGATGAGGCGAGAATGGAATCCTT
>DASTQY010000474.1:0-10521 GCA_035761525.1 Nitrospira sp.
TCTGCGGCCACTTCTCGGGCCAACTCCGGAACCTGCTGGCGATCGGCATCGGTACTCACCTCGAGTTTTCCCCGCAGCTTCCCGTTCACCTGAACCGGGATGGTCAACCGATCACTCATCGTCAGGGCAGAATCAAAGGAAGGCCACGGCTGCTGAGAGATGCTCGGGCGGTTTCCTATGATCGACCATAGTTCTTCCGTCAGATGGGGAGCGACGGGGGACAGTAGCAGCAGAAATGGTTCAATCAAGGTCCGTGACCGTTGAGGAAGCTTGGTCATCTCATTGGTGAAGACCATCATCTGAGAGATGGCCGTGTTGAATCGAAGATGCTCAATGTCTTCGGTCACCTTCTTGATCGTTTGATGAAGGATCCGCTGTTGCTCGACTTGGGGGACGGACGACACGATCGCGGACGAGAGCCCGCCTTGCTCATCGACCATCAAACGCCAGACCCGCTCGAGAAAGCGGGTGACGCCCTCTACGCCTCGCGTGCTCCAGGGCTTCATGGCTTCCAATGGTCCCATGAACATTTCATAGAGTCGGACGGCGTCGGCCCCGAAGCGATCGATCATCTCGTCAGGGTTCACGACGTTGCCACGGGACTTGGACATCTTTTGATTGTCCTCACCCAAGACGATGCCCTGGTGGACGAGCTTCTTGAACGGTTCCGGTGTCGAGACGACGCCGATATCGAACAGGACCTTATGCCAAAATCGGGAATACAGGAGATGCAGCACGGCATGCTCGCTGCCACCAATGTAGAGGTCAACCGGCATCCAATATTGTTCTTTCACAGGGTCGACTGCCTGGTCTCTGTTTTTCGGATCGAGAAACCGCAAATAATACCAGCAGGACCCGGCCCATTGCGGCATGGTATTGGTTTCGCGCCGCGCCGGCTTCCCGCTATCCGGGTCTGTCGTTTTGAGCCAATGCTCCAGATTGGCCAGCGGACTCTCCCCGTTGCCTGACGGGGTGAAATTGTTCGTCTCAGGTAGTGCCAGCGGCAATTGTTCTTCCGGGAGGGGTCTGGCTTCGCCATCCACCCATACGACGGGAAACGGCTCTCCCCAATAGCGCTGGCGGGCGAACAGCCAATCGCGAAGCTTGTAATTTACGGACTTGCGGCCTGTCCCAATGGATTCAAGCCATGCGGTGATTTTGGGAATGGCATCGACCGGCGCCAGGCCGTCAATCGAAAAGCGTCTGTCTGGCGAAGTCGAATTGACGACCGTCCCTTTCTCGGTCTCGACGAAGGCCTCCTTCTCCACATCTCCGCCTGCAATGACTTCTCGGATGGGCAAGTGATAGGTCTTCGCGAACGCCCAGTCGCGCGCATCGTGCGCCGGGACGGCCATAATGGCACCGGTGCCGTAGCCCATCAAGACGTAATCAGCGATCCAGATGGGAAGCCGCTCCTGATTGACCGGATTGATGGCATAGCCCCCGGTAAACACTCCCGTCTTCTCTTTGTCCAGCTCTTGCCGCTGTAAATCGCTTTTGCGGGCGGCGGCCTGGCGATAGGCGTCGACGGCCCCACGCTCTGTGTCGATCGTCACGACCTCGACAAGCGGATGCTCCGGGGCGAGGACGATATATGTTGCACCAAACAACGTATCAGGCCTCGTCGTGAAGATCCTGATCGCTCCGTTGAAGTCGTGAATTCTGAAATCTACTTCCGCGCCAATCGAACGCCCGATCCAGTTCTTTTGCATCTCCAAGGTGCTTGGCGGCCACTGCACCAGCGACAAATCGTCGAGCAACCGGTCCGCATAGGCCGTGATTTTGAGTACCCACTGGCGCATGGGTTTGCGGATTACGTCGAAGCCGCCAACTTCACTCTTGCCGTCGACGATCTCTTCATTGGCCAACACAGTTCCCAGCGCCGGACACCAATTGACGGGAACTTCTGCGACGTAGGCCAAGCCCCGCTTGAACAATTGCAGAAAGATCCATTGCGTCCAGCGGTAATAGCCGGGGTCCGTCGTACTCAGTTCGCGGTCCCAGTCGTATGACAATCCGACGCGCTTCATTTGCCGTTTGAACGTGGCAATATTTTGCGCCGTCGTGATGGCCGGATGGATGCCGGTCTTCACCGCATACTGTTCAGCAGGCAATCCGAAGGCGTCCCAGCCCATGGGATGCAGCACGTTGAAGCCCTTCATCCGTTTGTACCGGGAGATGATATCGGTCGCCGTATAGCCTTCGAGATGGCCGACATGAAGGCCCGACCCGGAGGGATAGGGAAACATGTCAAGGCAGTAGAATTTTGGCTTGGCCGGATCTTCAACCGCCCTGAACGGGCGATGCGCTTCCCAGTAGGCCTGCCACTTCGCTTCGATGGCGTGATGATCGTAGGTCTTACTCATGCGGTCGGGATCGGTCGGAAGAGGAAGAACTCTAACATAGACTTCTCGAAGGCAACAACAATCGCCGGGCCCCATCAACGGGGCTTTGCTATACTGCATCCCTCATGGGGTTGTACAGCGAGCACGTATTCCCCCGCCTCATGGACTGGGTCATGAGCAGCCAGGTGTGTCAGGGCCTGCGGGGCGATCTGCTAAAGGAGGCTCACGGCGATGTCTTGGAAATCGGATTCGGCACCGGGCTGAACCTGCCCCACTACCCGGCGACGGTTTCGCAACTGTGGATGGTGGACCCTGCGCGCTTCCTACTGAGCAGGGTGCAAATGCGAGTCGCGCAAGCGGCCTTTCCTGTTCACATGGAGCAGCTCGCTGCGGAATCACTCCCGTTTCCAGACCAGCGATTCGATTCTATCGTCAGTACGTGGACGCTCTGCACCATTCCCGATCCATTGAAAGCGCTTCGCGAGATCAGAAGGGTACTCAAACCACACGGCGTTTTTCTCTTTCTTGAGCATGGACGCAGCCGGGAGGCGCGCATCGCCGCCTGGCAGGATCGTTTCAATCCGATCCAAAACCTCATTGCATGCGGCTGTAACCTGAACCGTCCGATCGATCTGCTCATCGAGCGAAGCGGATTTCACCTCACGGACCTCAGCCGCTTTCAGATACCGCATGTGCCACGCATCGCCGCAGAGATGTATCAAGGCCACGCACGCAGTACCAAGTGCTGAGCACGATTACAGTGTGCCGTTCAGAAGCGTCGAGAGCCGCTCGACGGATGCAAAATCGTTAGAATAGACGGCGGGTAATTGCGAACTGGATTTTGCGCTGTGGATGAGGGACCCGATGCCATATTGCCTGGCTGCATGAAGGCAACTCTCGTCGTCATCAATATAGAGAGACCGCAGTGGATCAAATTTCAGCAGCCGTCGGCACGCCGGCCAGTATTCCGATCGCATCTTGAGGTACCCCACTTCGAACGCATCCACGATCCGATCCACATATCGGCCCAGACCGGTCTTGGCCGATTTGACCGCCACACCGGCCTGATGGGCATTCGTCACCACAATAATCCGTTTGCCTCTTGCCCGGAGCTCCTTTAAGAAGCCTTCGGCTCCCGGCAAAAAACCGATCATGTGGTCCAGTTCCTTGTGCATCGCCACAACATCGATGCCGACCCGGTCGCTCCAGTAATGCAAGTCCGTCCAGGCGAGTTGGCCTTCAACTGAGCGATACATCGCCATCAAGCAAGCGCGAGAAGCTTCGAAAGAGAGCCCCTGCGCGGCCGCATAGCGGCGGGGCAGCTCTTCCTCAAAAAAGAAATTGTCGAAGTGGCGATCGAGCAACGTGCCGTCCATGTCCAGAAGCACGTCGTCGATCCGGTCCCAATTCAGCATGTGAGAGGGCCGGATTCTGATTGTTGATGAATCATGAGCAGAGTATATCGAAGCGCCGAAAGGAAGACGAGACGGGTTGTCTTTGTGAAAAATGCTGTGCTACGGTCGATCACCGTGTCCACTGCTCATCCAACACCCACGCCTTCAGTCCTCAGCCCTCAGCCGACGATCGTGGCTCCCACAGTCGCCATCATCGGACGGCCGAACGTGGGCAAATCCACGTTGTTCAACCGGATTCTTGGGACAAAAACAGCGATCGTCGACGATGTGCCGGGGGTGACACGCGACCGGAACTATGCCGATGCGAACTACCGAAACCGCCCCTTTCGGCTTGTCGACACGGGAGGCCTTGAACCGTCGGCATCGGAAGGCATGCTGGCGCTGATCAAACGTCAGTCCGAACTGGCCATCGAGGAAGCGGAGATTCTGATCCTGCTCGTGGACGGGCGAACCGGATTGATGCCTCAGGACCGTGAGGTCATCCGTCTCCTGCGTGGGACGACAAAGCCGCTGTTCCTCGCCGTCAACAAGATCGATACCCCAAAGGTGGAGCCGTTGGTCGCGGATTTTTATCAACTGGGAATCGAGCAACTGTTCCCCGTCTCAGCGGAGCATGGCATCGGAGTCTCCGAACTGCTCGATGCCATTTACCCGCTGCTCCCGGCCCCGGAAGAGCAATCAGGACCGCCTAGCATGCCTCGCATCGCCGTGGTCGGACGGCCGAACGTCGGCAAGTCCACCCTGGTCAATGCCGTCCTCGGCGAGGAGCGGGTGGTCGTCAGCGACGTACCAGGGACGACGAGGGATGCCATCGATTCCCTGGCTATCTATGACGGCCGTCGTTATTTGTTCACCGACACGGCCGGCATCAGGCGCCGTGGGAAAGTCGATCGTGGGATCGAAGGCTACAGTGTCGCGCGTTCGCTCCGGGCAATCGGACGGTCAGACGTTGCCGTCCTCTTGCTCGATGCCGAAGAAGGGGTGACGGAACAAGACACCAAGATCGCCGGCGTAGTGATACGCCAGGGGCGTGCCTGCGTGTTGTTGGTCAACAAGTGGGACCGGCGCGAGGCCGACCCGCTCGCCGGACAGAAATTTGAAAAAGACTTAAAACGGCGCTTTCCGTTCCTATCGTGGGCGCCCGTGCTCTTCGGAGCCGCGGTAAAACCTGATTCTCTCCGCCGCCTATTTCCGCTCATCGATGAGGTCTTTCAATCGTTTTCCAGGCGCATTCCCACCGGTCAGCTCAATCAGTTCCTGCAAAATCTCTTGGCCGTTCATCCACTACCGGTGCGGAAAGGAAAACCGGCGGCAATCACGAAATCTGCATTCATGACTCAAGTGGCGGTCCGACCTCCTGTCTTTGCGCTCTTCGTCGGCCATCCGGACAATATCACGCCGGCCTATCTCCGGTTCCTTGAAAACCAAATCCGTGAGACGTACGGATTCGCAGGCACGCCCCTTCGCCTGCTCGTCAGAAAAAAATAGCAGGGCTATTGCATCAGAGTCATGCACAGCCCCCACCAACGACAGAGAGCGCTCCGGTGGGCTTTCAGCTTGACTCTACGACATCATCGTGGTTAATTCGCGCGGTCACTTGTCGTCAATGAAGACTTCACGGCTTATCATCTGCGGTTTCCGCAATCCCCGGCGGCTGTTGGCGCTTTGGCTGCTGCTTTTCATTTGCAGCCTGGCGGCCGGCGCTTCGCCCGGTGCCCTTTGGGCTGCCGAGGGGGGTCAGGCCAATGACGGTGACGCACCTCCCCAGACGACTGCACCCGACTCTCAACCGGGCGTTGCGCCTGCGGAGGTGGACCCTTCCATCACATTGAAGGGCGCGGTGTGGCGGACAAAGGCGGGAATCGTCTTCTTGAAAACACCGGTGGGACTGCTGACACTCAGCTCTAAGACGACGTTGAAAGACTTGAAAGCCTCGCACGAGGTCTCGTTCTGGGTGCATGACCGCCACGTCGCCGTCGAGATTCGCAAACGAAGCGACGGATCGCTCGTTCACCGGTACCTCAGTGGGCCGATGACACTTGGCCCGGATTCATCCAAGACCCTGCGCTGTTGGACCGCCGACGGCGAACAGACAGTCCATTATGGCACCCAAGAAACCAAGCTCGCGGCATATCGTGAAGGCGATCCATTGACAGTCGAAGTGGATGAGTCACAGACGATCATTGGCGTCCATGATCTGCAATTCGATCTGCAGATCAGCCAGACTCCTCCCGCCGGGTCTCCCGCCCATGTTCTCTTGTCCGGTTCAGTCTCAAAACTGAAATCGAACTTCGTATTCTTCAGGACACCGGTCGGCGTCGTGATGATCAACGCCAAGATCGGGATACCGCCTGTGAAGGTCGGACACACGCTGACTTTGCATATTGACAACGGGCGTGTGAACGTCGAGGTGACAAAGACAGCCAAGCCTGCGGCGCGCAGCAACGCAGGGCCGGCGACAGCTCCGACCACGCCGTTCTGAGCCCTGTTTGACAGTCTCCAGTTCGACTCCCTAGACTCCCCTGACCATGCGCCCGGTCGCTCCATTTGCAAAAACACCTGATGCGTTTGATAAGCTGTATCGAGACCATGTCGATCTCGTTTATCGCTACGCCTATCGACTTTGCGGAGACATGGAGTCGGCGAACGACCTCGTCCAAGAGACCTTTTTGAATGCCTTTCGCGGCATGAACGCGTTTCGTGGCGACGCTCGAGTTTCCACGTGGCTGTATACCATTGCGTCGCGAGCAGCTATGCGCCTGCGTCGCAAGCGGAAAGGGGCGCCTGAGCGGGAGCTTTCGCTGGAAGAATTCATCCCCACCTCTGACGGTGAATTCCGCTTGCAGATTCCCATCGAGGGCCTTACGCCGGAGCAGGCGCTCGAAAACAAGGAATTGCGCGAGGCGCTCGATCAAGCCATCACCAAGCTGCCCAAGAAGTACCGGATCGCGCTGGTGCTGCGGGATATGGAAGGGTTGAGCGCGAAAGAGGTCTCAGGGATTATGGGGTTGAGCGAACGAGCGGTCAAATCCCGGCTGCATCGAGCACGGCTGTTTGTGAGGCGGGAGCTGAGCGGTAGGGGAATTACTGAAGAGCATCGAGGGTCGGACGCTAAAGGGTGGCGGCCACGAAGGAGCGGCTCATGACCAAGAAGAAACCGGCTCGTCGACACAGCACTTCGACTGCCTCTCATCCCCATCAGCCGGGAGAGGGCCGGTGTCTCGACATTCTCCGACAATTATCCGCATACATCGACGACGAATTGGCTGAGGATATTTGCGCCGAGCTGCGGCGGCATGTCGGAGCCTGCCCCAATTGTGAGGAGTTCATAGCCTCGCTGCGCGACACCGTGACATTGTGCCGACATCATCAAACGCCGCCGCTCTCCTCACAGGACCGAGCCGCGATCCGCCACAATATCCTCCAAGCCTGGAAGCCCGAGGGACCCAGGTGAGACAACACGTTGCGATCACAGCCTTGCTCGGCGGGATGCTCGGCGTCATCGGATCATCTCCGGCAACCCCTGTTTCACCGGGCGATCACGGGGAAGGGCGCACGGTCTACGATCGCCATTGCGCCGAGTGCCACGGTCCGGAAGGCCGAGGTGATGGGCCGAAGGCGACATCTCTCTCGCCTCGTCCCGGCAATTTGATTTCTGCACAGACCTCCGCAAAGTCCGATCAAGATTTGCTCAAGATCATCGCCAATGGCCGACCTCGCACCGCCATGGCTGGGTGGAATGATCGGTTGTCTCGCGACGAACAGCTGGCCGTGCTTGCCTATATCCGATCGCTCATTAGATTTACCGGCTCGGCCACGCCCCCTCCGCCGTCAAACCCATAACCGTTGCATGTATGGTGCTGAGCGGTCGACCCCTTTCAGACGCGAAAATCCGCATGGTACAGTATCGGCTTTCGCCTCTTTGCTTTCGTAAGGAGTAAACCTGGCATGAAGCTGATTGCGAGAGAAACATCCACGGTCGTGCTCGTCTTGTTTGTCGGACTCTTTTTCGCCTTCCCCGCTACGACTGCAGCTGCAAAAAAATCGAAAGGGATGGCACCTGGTGCGGCGACGGCCCTTCAGTACGCCGACGCCATCTCGAAGGGCGACATCGTGAAGACGGCGAACCTCGACTTTGCTTGCCAATATCGGCTCGCCGCCGCAAAGAGGTCCGGTCTCACCTCTTCTTCGGATAAGTCTGATACTTCCGCTGATAGCTGCTGGGAGGGCATCAAAACTGCTCACAACTCTGTCCTCGACCGAGTGGACACCGGCATGGACGTCCTCTGGCCCACCAACGGCGCGCTGCCGTTTTTTCGCGATGATCTGACGCATTACCCGGCGTCCGCCTTTGTGATGGATCTTGTTGGCCTGTCCCCTCCAGGCAGCGGTCTGCATCTTGAAGCGGTATCCACGACACCTTTGCCCAATGCGTCGTTTCATTTACGGCCGCAGGAACCGCTCATCTCGGTGCCGGCAACACTCGTCACGCTCACGGTGACCTATCAGGATCCCCTGACCGCGCCCATCACGAAGGCCCCGGGTAGCTACAAATGGACAAACACCGTCAAGCCTGCGCGGCGGGCCGTCAAGAAACTCAACACTCAATGGGTGGTGCTCTCAGGATTGAAGAGACACGGATTCTCCGGTGATGCGGCGGTCGTCAATCTTCTGGTGCAGGATGGCGGTCCTGCCGAAGGCATCCAGCAAGAGATCATTCCGTTCGTGACGGAAAAGAGCAGTGCGATCCCCGGGTCGGTCGTCTGGTGGGGACCTGAGGATGCACCCGGCCTCCTGGTCGCCTCTGCGGCACGCGCCGCAGCGTTTCCAAATTTGCGCGACCGCGTCGCACTCTTAAACCGGATTCTCATCATCGATCCGCACCAAGCCGACGCGCTGACGGTCCTCACACGTGACCTCTATGCCGTCATTCTGCGGGAAGCGATTGCTGCACACAAACTCACCGTGAAAGATCCGTCTCTGGCCATGGCGGTCAATGAACAATATTGGAATGTCTATGCCCAGGGGGAGCGGCTCGACCTCTCCCTGGATATGGAAATGGGGGGACTGGACAAGCCGACCACCGCGGACTATCTCTATCGCTTGCTTCCTGCGCTGAGGACCCTGGCCCAGGTCCGGCCGGAACAGCTGGACAATCGATTCAGATGGGGCGCAGCCCTCCGGTGGAACCTCGATCAGGATCTCTCCATCGAGGTTCACGAGCAGTTGGTCAAGGACGTGCCGGCGGAGCGGAAGACCGCGAAAGCGGAGGCGCTGCTCCAATTGGCCTGGTCACGCATCAACAAGGTGGCATGGAATCGCAACCTTGATGACAAGGACGTCCAGGCGGCCTACCGGGATGCCGAGCAGGCCGCTGCATTGGCCGAGATACCGCTGGATAAGTTCATCGCCGAGTACACGAAGGCCTATAGCCTGCTGTTTTCGCCGAGCCGAGACAATCGCGCCATCCTTGGACACCTCACGGAAGCGAAACGATGGTTCGATGAGATCCCGGGCAACAACCAGCAGGTCTGGGATTTTTTCATCGGAGCGGACTCGTTGAAATCCGTTCTCGACGCTGATCCGATCTTTCAACCACTCCTGGCCTCAGGAGCATCTCACAAAGGATAACTGGCACTGCTCAGCCATGGTGAGGTTGAGTCGAAATCCTGACGACCTTACCTTTCCGTCCGTTGAACAGGCCTCCTCAGAGGGCTTGCTCGCCGTCGGGGGCGATCTCCGATTCGAACGGCTCCTCGAAGCCTACCGCCGAGGAATCTTTCCCTGGTACAGCGAAGATCAGCCGATTCTTTGGTGGTCCCCCGACCCAAGAACCGTCCTGTATCCGGAGAAGCTCCACATTTCACGAAGCCTGAAGCCCAGCCTTCGCCCCGGGCGCTTCACGGTGACACTTGATACCTGTTTTGAAGAAATCGTCGAGCATTGTGCCGGCCCGCGACCGCAGTATCCCCAGGGTGGAACGTGGATCACTCCGGCGATGAGGGAGGCTTACGCGGCGCTCCGCCAGGAAGGCTATGCCCATTCGGTCGAAACCTGGCAAGAAGGGCGCCTGGTCGGAGGCCTGTATGGAGTGGCAATCGGAGGGGCATTCTTCGCAGAATCTATGTTCACCCGGGTCGACGATGCATCGAAAGTTGCCCTGGTATTCCTGATCCGTCAGCTGCGTACCTGGGGCTTTCGCCTCGTCGATTGCCAACAATCCTCCCCGCATGTGCTGCGTCTAGGGGCCGAAGACATTCCTCGCCGACTGTACATCGAGCAGCTTGCCGGCGCCGTGCAGCAACGCGATCGGCGCGGCCGTTGGCAGTTCGATGCTGCACCATGATTGTTACCTCTTTCCCATCTTGGCAAGCTCCATAAAATAATGTGCAAAGGCTTTCATACCGCCTGAAGCCTGGCCCCAGTCAAAATATTCGTTCGGCGCGTGATAGCCGTGTTCCGGCAGGCTGAGTCCGAGGAAGAGAATAGGCACTTTCCAGGTCTTCTGCATCGTGACGACGGCACCGATGGAACCCCCTTCACGGATGAACGCCGGTTCGTGGCCGAACCCCGCCTTAGCGGCACGCCTCACACATTCGACGTACGGTCCCTCGAAGCTGCCCTTGAAGGGATGCAGCATGCCTTCCCGTTCGACTTTCACGCTGGGATTGAGCTTTGCCACATACTGTTTGAGCAGAGCAAAGACCTTTTCAGGCGTCTGATCGGGTACGAGACGCATGCTGACCTTGAGCTCACCATGT
>DASTQY010000475.1:0-5718 GCA_035761525.1 Nitrospira sp.
AGGCATTGACCCTCTGATCCGTCTTAATGAGCCCGTCCTCTGTCCACCAGGATCGGCCGGAGGTCGACGACAAGAAATTGCTAATCGTCTCGGTCACGCTGCAGGCCGAGAGAGACAATATGAGTGGGGCACAAGCGACGAGGATCCACCTGTATCCTGGGTGTGTCATTGCAACCCTCCTACGATGGTAAGTGATCGTTGGATATCTGCCTCCTCTTCACTCTAGAGCAGAACGAATAGAGGATCAAGCCATGTGCAGTCGACAGCAGTTGAACAGGTTGAGTGATCACAGAGGAGAGAAATTCTATGGCATGGGTTATTTTGTTTCTCGCGGGGTTGTTTGAAACGGGGTGGGCGATAGGACTGAAATACACGGAGGGGTTCACTCGCTTGTGGCCCACCGTGTGGACTGTGTTCGCCATGGTCGTTAGTCTTTGGCTACTAGGAATTGCCATGAGGACGCTCCCTGTCGGCACGGCATACAGCGTATGGGTCGGAGTGGGAGCCGTGGGAACCGTCGCGTTGGGGATTGCATTGCTGGAAGAGCCAGTCAATGCGGCGCGCTTAGCCAGCGTCGGTCTGATCATTGCCGGCATTATTGGCCTGAAGCTCGCGACACCTGCCTAATCTTGTCCCGGCGAGTCCACAAGTCGGCCGATGCTAGCGGCGTCGAGGTCTTGCTAGCGATAGACTACTTGGCTCGTTCCTTCGCTGCTTTCGACTTGCCCTTCACCCGTTCGCCGGCGCCCTTCACATTGCCTTTAGCGCGTTCCACGTCAGCCTTCGTGTCATTGCCTTTCACTTCTTCCTTCAGAGCCTTGGCCCCTCCCTTGGCTTCTTCAAAATCCGCCTTCATCTCGCCCTTGCTATCCTCCATCCGCGCCTTGGTCTCGCCCGCCAGAACCGACCAGCCTGCCCCGCCCACAATAGCCAGGCCAACCAGGGTCATCACAAACATCTTGCGCATAGTACCTCCTAGGAGAGAACAGTCTCCTATCTTGGTTCTAGCGTTACTACTACATACGTCCTACTAGAGTGTTCCCTAGGAAGAAGACTGGGGATGTATGGTCAAGCTCGTTGGGTTTGAAAGAGTCCGCTGACCGTCTGAATCGTGTCTGCCTCTTGCGGGGACTTGTCTGGACGGTAGCGTTTGACTCGGGCGAAGCGAAGAGCAAGACCGGCTGGGTAGCGTGGCGACTCCTGTACGTCGCTAAAGGCGATCTCTGCGACAATTTCAGGGCGGACGAACACCGTATGTCCTTCCCGGTGGGTTTCGAGAGCGAGCAGTTTTTCAGTCTGCAGGCGCAACATCTCATCGGTAAGGCCTTTGAAGGTCTTGCCAAGCATGACGAAGCCGCCCGATGCGGGATCACGGGCACCGAGATGCAGATTCGACAACCACCCCTCTCGACGACCATTGCCCCACTCGGCGGCAAGAATGACCAAATCCAAGGTGGTGGCTTCCTTGATTTTTATCCAATGAAACCCCCGCTGGCCGGCAATGTATGGAGCGGACAGTGACTTAGCCATTACGCCCTCGTGACCGGCGGCGAGGGCTTGAGCCAAAAAACGCCGGGCTTCTTCCGGTTGCGCCGTCAGCAGACGTTGGACAGTCGCCCCAGGGGCTACCGATGTCAATACCCCGGTGCGCTCTTCATACGTGTGTGACAGGAGTGAATCGCCATCAACGTACAGAGCATCGAACAAGAACGGTGTCAAAGGAATCGCATCGCGTATCGCAGCGATGTCTTTCACGCGACCGAGCCGGCGCATGGTCACTTGGAATGGCTGTGGTCTGCCGTCCTGGCGCAGTCCGATCGCCTCGCCGTCTAGCACTGCTTCCTGGGCCGGGAGTGTTTGTACCCACTGCACTATTTCCGGCAGTCGCTCGGTCACATCCTGGAGCTGTCGGGTAAAAATGCGCACCTCGGTTCCGCCCTTGTGCACCTGAATGCGTGCACCGTCCAGCTTGTATTCAAATGCGGCAGGATTGTGACGTTCCAATGCCGCCTCGATGTCCTCCGCGCTGTTCGCCAGCATCGGCGCGACGGGAACAAACAGTCGAAGCGAATATCGCGCGAGTCCTCCCGATCCTTCTGCGAGGGCTACTTGCGCGAGATCGCCGATGTTCGGAGCGAACATGGAGGCCTGTCGCACCTCAGTAGGCGGCACTCCAGCCGCTATGGCGATCGCTTCCAGCAGCACCCCTTCGAGCGCGCCCTGCCTAAGTTCACCGAGGAGGAGTTGGCTGAGAAACCGGCGTTCTTCTGATCGCGCGCGGCTGGTCAACCGGCTGAGTTCGACAACGCGACGTTCGGAAGAACCCCCGCCACGCTCTGCTGCCAGAAGGGTCAAACCCTTGTCCACATCGCTCAAGGTCAGCGGCAGGCCGCTGACGGGGACATTCTGTATTGCCTTTTGAATGAGGTGCCAGCCGATGCCGATCTTGCCTTGGGGCAAAGACCCGGTGAGATAAAGCGCCGCAAGCTTGGTTTCATGGCCGCTTGTCTGCCGGAGGATGTCCGCCAGCACACGCGCCTTTTCGGATTTTTTCGTGGTGGCACGAACGCGTTCAACGGCATCGACAAGGCGGGCCAGTTCCATGCTCCATTATAAAGGAAGGGCGGCGCGTGATGAAGGAAAGAGACGTCACGGAAGTCCGACTATATTGGCAGAGGTCATGGTCAGTCGCGGATTCGTAGAGGCACCGCCATCCGCTTGTCTGGAAGATGCCATGAGCAAGATATGACAATTACAACCTAGGATAAAACGCTCAAGCAAATCAGTTGACAGGAAGCCGAAGCATTCGTTACAGTCCCACCCCTCGTAAAAGTTAGGAAAGCGTAAATAATGGTATTTGCGTTGTCATCGCTCTTCTGGCTCCTCAAACAATGTCGCTTCCCAATAAAAAAAGGAAACAATGAATTGAGTCGAGCCAAAGGCCAAGTCCTCAACGTGCGTCTGAAAACTCATGACTCATCGGCTCATCCGCGTGCGGTCACACGAACGTCGTTGTTTCGCAAGGCATCGCCTATGTGGATTCCGGGTTCATTGAGCCCGCCTTGCACAGAACGGGCGATGGGCATCGATGTCTTGGCTCGGCTCCGTCAACAAGTATGGAAGCATGAATCAGCTTGCCGCATGCCCGGCGGCCCTGACCGGGCTTCAGGGGACGATGAGGAGAAGACCGTCCAGGTCGCGAGCTGGCCCTAGGTGATCTTGTTACGATGAGTACGAATTCGCCGCCTACAAGCCGTCCTCAATCACCAGCCCGGTCAGCTCCCGGCTTGCATGCAGACACGGGGCTGTTCTCGCTGCTTATTCTGGCGCGGTTTTATGATTTGCCCGCTGATGCGTCGCAATTGCGCCTGTTGTTCGTATCTTCCGCAGCTCACTTTTCTGACATTGAATTGCTCCGTGCTGCCAAGCATGTGGGACTCAAGGCCGGAGTAGTGAAGAGTCGGTGGGACTCCCTGTCGATGACGCCGTTTCCTGCGATCGCCAAGCAACGCGATGGACGATATGTTGTGCTCGCCAAAGTGCACGGCGAGAAGATCCTGATTCAGGACCCGGTCGAAAGCCGTTCGCTCGTTCTCTCCCGCGAACAGTTCGAGTCAAATTGGACGGGCGAACTCCTGCTGTTTGCAAAGCGTGCGAACGTACGTCAGCAGGATTTGCGGTTCGACTTCACCTGGTTTATTCCTGCCATCGTCAAATATCGAAAATTTCTTGGCGAAGTCTTCGTCGCCTCGTTCGTGCTACAGCTATTTGCCCTATTGACGCCCTTGTTCACCCAGGTGCTGATCGACAAGGTGCTCGTGCACAAGGGGTTTACGACTCTGCATGTGTTGGCCATTGGCATGGTCACGATGGCTATCTTCGATGCCGCGCTGGGCGGTCTCCGCACCTATCTCTTTGCGCATACGACCAACCGGATCGATGTCGGGTTGGGTGCTCAATTATTCCGTCACGTCCTCGCCCTTCCACTGGCCTACTTCGAAGCACGGCGTGTCGGGGACACTGTGGCGCGCGTACGCGAGCTGGAGCACATCCGGCAATTTCTGACGAGCCATTCGGTGACGGTCGTACTGGATGTAGTCTTCACCCTGGTGTTCCTGATCGTCATGTGGTTTTACAGCCACACACTGACGATGGTCGTCATGGCGTCGTTGCCGTTGTATGCCGTCCTGTCAATCGCCATCACGCCGACGATTCGTGCCAGACTGCATGAAAAGTTCAACCGGGGCGCGGAGAACCAGTCTTTTTTGGTCGAGGCGATCAGCGGGATTCAGACCGTCAAGGCGTTGGCGGTTGAGCCTCCGCTGATACGCAAGTGGGAAGAGCAGCTGGCAGGCTATGTGCGGGCCAGTTTCCGCTCGACGAGTCTCATCACCGTGGCCAGTCAAATTGCTGGCTGCATTCAAAAACTCACGACCGTCGCGGTGTTGTGGGTGGGGGCCTATCGGGTGATCGACGGGGATCTCCGCATAGGGCAGCTGATTGCGTTCAATATGCTGTCGGCGCAGGTGACAGGACCGCTGCTGCGTCTGGTCAATCTGTGGCAGGAGTTCCAACAAGTCGGCATTTCGGTGCAGCGGTTGGGTGACGTGCTCAATACGCAACCGGAGCCGTCATATAAGCCGAATCGGACGACATTGCCCCAGGTTGCGGGACAGGTGAGCTTCGAAGACGTGACGTTTCGCTACCGGCCTGACAGCTCAGAGGTGCTCAGAAAGATTTCGTTCTCGGTCGCCGCTGGAAAGGTGATCGGCATTGTGGGTCGCTCTGGGTCCGGCAAAAGCACGATCGCCAAGCTCATCCAACGGCTGTATGTGCCAGAGCGGGGCCGCATCGTCGTGGATAATGTCGATCTTGCGCAAGTGGATCCTGCCTGGCTACGGCGACAGGTGGGAGTGGTCCTCCAAGAAAATTTTCTCTTCAACAGTTCCGTGCGAGATAACATCGCCTTGGCGGACCCAGGGCTGGGAATGGAGCAAGTCATCCAATCGGCGCAATTGGCCGGCGCGCACGAGTTTATTCTCGAATTGCCGGATGGCTATGACACCATCGTCGGCGAGCATGGTTGTTCGCTCTCGGGCGGGCAGCGGCAACGGATTGCCATTGCCAGAGCATTGGTTGCGAACCCTCGTATTTTGATTTTCGATGAGGCAACCAGCGCGTTGGATTACGAATCCGAAGCCGTCATCCGAAAGAACATGGTGCAGATTTGTCAAGGACGCACGGTCTTCATTATCGCACACCGGCTCAGCACAGTCCGGCCAGCCGATCAAATCTATGTCGTGGAAAAGGGCGAAATCGTCGAAAAAGGGTCGCACGAAGAACTCCTGCGAACGAACGGGTTTTATACGCGCTTGTGCACGCTGCAAGACACCGCGGGCGCCAGGGCTTAGACGGAAAATGTAGAGTTATGGCATTCAGCTCGATCTCACGATACTGGATCATTTGGAAGGCGGCCTGGCGGGCCCAATCGACCCGGCAACTCGGGATGGCAAGCGGCTGGCGGACCACGGAATTCCTGCCGGCGGTGCTCGAGATCGAGCAGACACCACCCTCGCCCATTGGTCGCGCCATCAGTTGGACGATCATCGGCGTGTTTATCTCTGGAGTGTTGTGGGCCACCGTAGGATGGATAGATATCGTTGCGACCGCCCAGGGAAAGATCATTGCCAGCGGGTATTCCAAAGTCATTCAGCCCTA
>DASTQY010000476.1:0-4182 GCA_035761525.1 Nitrospira sp.
AGCGCTAAACACTTGAAAAGTCGATAGATTAATCACCTTCATGCTCAGGCAGCCTCCTATTGTTAGACAGAGAGTTCGCTCCCTCCTTTGACCCTCGACGGGCTTTTCGGCTACTCTCGATCGACCCGGTTAAACGCATCATGAATCGAGCAGATCGACGCCGTCAAGACGCGTCCCGAGAGCCGCGACATCAATTCACGGTCCAGGCCTGGCTCGACCAAGGCCGGGTTCATCAACAGGCCGGTCGACTCATCGAGGCGGAAGACGCTTACCGGCACGCCCTCGAGCTTGCCCCGCATGATGCCGAGTCCAGCCATCTACTGGGTCTGGTCACCTACCGCCTAAACCGTCTTGCTGAATCCCTCCGTTACCTCCATGCTGCAGTCGAACGACAACCTTCTTCGCCTGTCTACTGGTTCAATCTCGGCGTGGTATCGCAAAAGGCCGGCCACTCGCCGGATGCAGTATCCGCCTATGAAAAAGCTATCGCGCTCAATCCTCGTTATCCTGAGGCCTATGGGAATTTGGGAAATGTTCTTCGCGAGACTGGAGATCTGCCAGGGGCAGTGAACGCGTATGAGCATGCCTTGAAACTCAATCCTTCACATGCCGACACGCATAATAATCTGGGGGTTGCAAAAAAAGAGCAAGGCCAGACCAGGGATGCCGTTGCCTGCTACCGCCGCGCCCTCGAATTGAGGCCGACCCATGCTGAAGCTTTGAACAACCTCGGCTTGGCGCTGATGGAAATCGGCACGCTTCACGACGCGATCGGATGCTTTCAGCAAGCGCTCTCCATCCTCCCCGGCTATCAATTAGCCCGATACAATCTCGGCATGGCATGGTCATGGGCTGGTGATGAGATCCAAGCGTGCCGCTGTTTGCACGAGGTCGCGCGAGCCAGGCATGATCACCGTTCAGTAACGGCCGACACCTCCATCTATCGGTCGCGGATCAAGCATGATACCGAGCAGGTGCAGTTCTTGTTCGAGCAAGGCAAACTGGGTGAGGACCATCGTCCGTATGCACAGGCCTTGCGCCAGCTGCACGAACGGTTGGAAAGCGATTCTAGCCCCGGAAACCGTCTAATGGTCGCGCCGAGTGAGCTCATAGCCATCGCGCCATCATTTAATCGCATTCTGAATTGTGAACCGCCTCCCAGAATCGATCATGGCGCATTGAATCCATTGCTCGATGTCGCTGCGGTGGAAGCGCAGTACCACGCCACGCGTCCCGAGGTGACCTATATCGACAATCTCTTGAGCCAGGCCGCCCTCGACGCGTTGCGCAGGTTTTGCTTGGAAGCGACGATATGGAAGAAAGATTATGAGAATGGCTACAGCGGCGCGTTCCTTGGCGACGGATTTGCCTCACCCTTGCTTTTTCAGATTGCGGACGAGCTGCGCCGGAAGTTTCCTCGGATTTTTTCGGTCCACCGCATGACTCAAGCCTGGGCCTTCAAACATGACAGCGCCAGGCGTGGACTGAACATTCATGCCGATGCCGCGGCGGTGAACGTCAATTTCTGGATTACCCCGGACGAGGCAAACCTGAATCCAGCGAGCGGCGGGCTCGTTGTGTATGACAAGGAAGCGCCTCTGGAATGGAATTTCAAGGAGTACAACAGCGACCGCAACAAACCCAAGATTTTGACATGGCTCAAGGAGGCGGGGGCGCAGGCGATCAAGATTCCCTACCGGTCAAACCGGGCAGTTGTCTTCAATTCGGATTTGTTCCATGAAACCGATGACCTGTCTTTCAAGGACGACTATCTCAGCCGTCGCATCAACATCACGCTCCTCTATGGGTATCGCTCCAAATCCTGACTAGGATGCCTTGGGAAAGGAACGCGTCGGGAGGAGCAGTTCGAACTCCGCTGCCGGCATTGGATGTCCGAACAAGTATCCTTGCGCTTGGTCGCACCCTTCGGCCATCAGTATCGCCCGTTGCTGCTCCTGTTCGACCCCCTCCCCGAGCACATCCAGTTGGAGGCTATGAGCCACCGCGATAATCGCGCGCACCATAGGAACCGGTTCGGTTTTGATGAGTATTTCCCGGATCAATGAGTGATCGATTTTCACTCGGTTAAACGGCAACCGTTGAAGATAGCTCAGCGAAGAATGTCCCGTCCCGAAGTCGTCAATCGACAATTGCACGCCCAGGTTTTTCAATTGATGCAGGATCGTCAGCGATGCCTCTAGATTGCGCATCGCGATCGGCTCCGTCAGCTCCAGTTCAAGCCGATTGGCAGTAAGACCCGTTTCCTCCAAGGCCGCCTGAACGGCTCTTAAGAGCGTGCTGCCGTGGAACAATGAGTTTGATACGTTGACGGAGACGCTCGGAACGGTGAGGCCGCGCTGCTGCCAGGCCCGCGCCTGGCGGCAAGCCGTTCGCAGCACCCATTCGTCGATTGCGCGGATGATTCCCGTATCGGATGCAGCCTGAAGAAATTCATTGGGTCCCAGCAGCCCGCGCTGCGGATGCAGCCATCTGATCAACACTTCCGCACCGACAATCCTGCCGCTCCTCAAGTCGACCTGCGGTTGATAATAAAGGACAAACTCTTCCCGTTCCGTCGCTTGGCGCACCTCAGCTTCGAGCATCAAGCGTTCATTAGCTGCTGCGTTCATCGCATTGGAATAGTATTGAAAGTTGTTACGACCTTGCTCCTTGGCGTGATACATCGCCGTGTCTGAGCTCTTGAGCAGGAGATCCACGGAGTCGCCGTCGGTCGGAAAGATGGCGATTCCGATGCTCACGGTCACGAAAACTTCATGTCCGCTGATGGAGAACGGGCGGGCCAGGGCTTCAAGGATCCGTCTGGCCACTTTGCCAGCGTCTTGGACATCTCGTAGATTCGTCAACAGTACCGTGAACTCGTCACCGCCCAGGCGAGCCAGCTCATGATTGCGATCGGTATCTGTCGTCCGACCGATGGTATCACTGTGACGAACCGAATCCATGAGGCGGTCCGCGACGTGTTTGAGCAGTAAATCACCGATGTGATGTCCTAACGTGTCATTGGTAATCTTGAAACGGTCCAAGTCCAGAAAGAGGAGCGCCAAATTATATTGGTAGCGGCGGGCATGAGCGATCGCCTGCGTCACGCGATCCTTGAACAGCACTCGATTGGGGAGGCCTGTCAGGCTATCGAAATATGCGAGCCTGTGGATTTCCCGCTCGGACCGTTTGCGCTCACTGATGTCCTGCGCCGTTCCCACGATGGTCAAGGCTTTCAATTGATCGTCGAAGACCGCCTCGGCCTGCAAGTTCACCGTGAACTCACTTCCATTCGGCAACACGATGCGGTGATCAATGTCGCATGGCGTCCGCTCGGTAAGAATCTGTGTAAGCGCGTGATGGAACCGTTCACGGTCCTCGATGTCGACGGCTTGTAGATACGCGTCCAGCGTGCCACCAAAATCTTGCGGCCGGATTCCCATCAGCCGGCACAGTTCGTAAGAAGCTGAGAATCCCCCACTTTCCGGTTGCCATTCCCAGTTGCCAATCTTCGCAATCCGCTGCGCGAGACCCAGCCGGGCTTCGCTTCGCAGTAACGCCCTCAAGGTCTGACTCCCGCGCAAGAGATACCGTATTCGCTGGCTCAAAATCGTCGCATTGAGCGGCTTGGCGATAAAATCGGTCGCACCGTGTTCATACGCCATGGCAATCGCATCGGTATCGTCGAGACCGGTCATCATCAAAATGGGGATTTTGCCGCCTCCGGCCTCCCCGCGCAGCTTTGAACAAGCCGCAAATCCGTCCATCACCGGCATCATGACATCCAACACAATGACGTCAGGATGCCGAAGGGTAAATTGCTCCAACACCTCTCTGCCGTTCGAAGCCTCACAGACTTCGAGCCCGATCTGCTCTATCGCCGCACGGACGAACTGCCTGACAGAGTTGTCGTCGTCTGCCACCAGAACCATGGCAGGCTTCTCACTGTTATCCATGTGGATGTTCCCCCCAGTCTCCCGATTGAGTCAGGGACGAAGCATCAAGTGCTGCGGTCATGGGGCCTCCTACATATTCGTAAGTATTTGTCTGATCGCTTCACACCGCTCTTCTCCACGCTTGTGCTCCATGCACCCAGAGTTGCCGGATCTGCGAGCGGATTGTGAATTGAGTCTTTTCTTTGTGGGACAGCCTTAGCCTAGCAAAACGGCTTGGAATCGCTAG
>DASTQY010000477.1:0-3272 GCA_035761525.1 Nitrospira sp.
AGTGTCGCACGCTCTTTTCTCCGGTATAACGGCTTTTCAGTCGACGATGACTTCGTCAGCTTGCATCGCCCAATTCGCGTTCAGCCTAAGCACGCCGCGCAGTAGACCTGGCTACCTGGGAACAGAGATACTAGGCATCCCAATCTCATGAGCAAGGGCTCTACCCACTTCGCTCCTCCCCAGTTTCATGCGACCATAAAAACATCGCGACTGGACTTATGGGAGATCGAATGGGCAAAACACCAAAAGAGAAGAATGCCAAGGCCAAAGACCTGGCTACATTTCAGGACAATCCCGATGGGCAGTATCTCACCACCAATCATGGACTCCGCGTTAACGACGATCAAAATACGCTCAAAGCCGGTGAGCGCGGACCCTCCCTGTTAGAAGACTTCCATCTTCGTGAAAAGATCACCCACTTTGACCATGAACGTATCCCGGAACGTGTAGTGCATGCACGAGGAGCGGCGGCCCACGGATTCTTCCAAGTGTACGAACCTATGGCATCCCTCACGAAGGCGAAGTTTCTTCAAGATCCGGATCACAAAACGCCCGTATTTGTTCGCTTCTCGACGGTGGTGGGATCTCGCGGTTCGACTGACCTCGCGAGAGACGTTCGAGGCTTTGCTGTGAAATTTTATACTGAAGAAGGCAATTTTGATCTGGTCGGCAATAACATTCCGGTCTTCTTCATCCAGGATGGCGTGAAGTTTCCTGATCTCGTTCATGCCATCAAGCCGGAGCCTCACCGAGAAATCCCTCAGGCCGCATCGGCGCACGATACCTTTTGGGACTTTATTTCCCTGATGCCAGAATCGCTGCACATGATTATGTGGGTCATGTCGGATCGGGCGATCCCCCGAAGTTACCGCATGATGGAGGGCTTCGGAGTTCACACCTTTCGGTTTGTGAATGAAAAAGGGAAATCACGGTTCGTGAAGTTTCACTGGAAGCCGGTATTGGGCGTGCATTCGGTCGTCTGGGATGAAGCACAGAAAATTTCTGGCTTGGACCCCGACTTTCACCGGCGCGATCTGTGGGAAGCGATCGAGAACGGTGATTTTCCAGAATGGGAATTCGGGGTGCAGATCGTCGAAGAAAAGGATGAACAGAAGTTCGACTTCGATCTCCTCGACGCAACGAAGCTTATTCCGGAGGAGCTCGTACCGGTCAGACGAATTGGCAAACTGACTTTGAACCGCAATCCCGAGAATTTTTTTGCTGAGACTGAGCAGGTCGCTTTTCACCCAGGGCATGTCGTCTCAGGCATTGACTTTTCAAACGATCCACTGCTGCAAGGCCGCCTCTTTTCCTACACGGACACGCAACTCATCCGTTTAGGTGGACCCAATTTTCATGAGATTCCCATCAACCGACCCATCGCGCCCGTGCACAACAATCAGCGGGACGGTCATATGCGTCAAACGATCAACCAAGGTCGCGTCAGTTACCAGCCAAATTCATTGGGCGGCGGATGCCCGATGCAGGCGCAAGCCAATGTGGGCGGATTTGTCAATTACGCCGAAGAGATCAAAGGGACGAAGGTCCGAGGCCGGAGTGAGAAGTTCTTTGACCATTTCAGCCAGGCCAAACTGTTTTATAACAGCCAGTCCGCGCCCGAAAAAGCCCATATCGTGCAGGCGCTCCAATTCGAATTGGGCAAAGTGGAAGTCTCTGCGATCCGCGCACGCATGCTCGGGCTCTTGACTCAGGTGGATAAGACACTGGCCGGCCTGGTCGCTCAAGGTCTCGGGATGACCATTGCCAAACTGGAAGGGCCGATGAATATGAGCGTGCCCGCCGATGGCCATATAAAGGATTTCCAACCGGTGCACGCCAATGGCTCGCTGGAACGTTCACCGGCTCTGAGCATGGCATCCCCGGCCAAGAGCGGTATTGCCACGCGCAAAGTGGCCGTGCTTGCGGCTGACGGCTTTGACGATGCGGATCTCTCAAACATCAAGAAGGCCGTGACGGCCGCCGGAGGCCAAGTAAGAATCATTGGCCCGCGACTTGGCAGCCTCAAGGGCGCAAAGGGCACTGAGCTTCCTGTTGATTTCAGTTTCCTGACCGCAGGGTCCGTATTATTTGACGCCGTCTATGTGCCCGGCGGGGAGAGCAGCGTGGCGAGCCTGATGAAGATCGGCAAAGCGCTCCATTTCCTGACCGAAGCCTACACGCACTGCAAGACCATTGCTGCAACCGGGGGAGGCGCGGCACTGGTGACCGCCGCATTGCTCGGACCGGATGAGATGGTGAAGCCCCAACCTGAGAGAACGCCGCTGGACGCGGATCCGGGCATCATCCTCTATGGTGCCTCCACTGCTCCTATGGCCGCGCAATTCATCACTGCGATCGGCAAACATCGACATTGGGAACGCGAGGCCAAAGGCCAAGTCCCCGCATGATCTATCCGCTGTGAGTGCCGTCATCCTATCAACCATTCCGAATCAGAGAGGATCTTCCATGAAGAAAGAACAATTGCATGAACTCTTATTCCAAGCGTTAGAAACAGAAGTCGGCGGGGTCCAAGTGTATGAAACTGCCCTCCAATGTGTTGTCAATGACGACCTCAAAGGGGAATGGCAGAAGTATCTCGATCAGACCCGTACCCATGAAAAACTCCTACGCGATCTACTGGGCGAGATGGGTCTAGATCCGGCGGAAGAGACACCGGGACGACAGGTGGTCAGGCATCAAGGCGAAGCGCTTGTGGAAGCGATGAACATGGCACTGAAAGCAGGGAAATCCCAGGCGGCTCAACTCGTCGCCGCGGAATGCGTGGTCACGGCAGAGACCAAGGACCATCAGAATTGGGAACTCATGGGTGAAGCAGCCGACCAACTGCCAACAACGGAAGGCAAGGCCCTGAAAGCTGCGTGTGAGAAGGTCGAGGACCAAGAAGACGAGCATTTGTACCATAGCATGGGCTGGAGTCGTGAACTGTGGATGGACTCTCTCGGATTGGCAGCAGTCCTTCCGCCTCCAGAAGAAGAGATGAACGTCAAAACAGCGGCAGCTGCCGCTCGAGCCAAGAAATCTCGGAAGCAGATGGTGTAAGACGACAAGACGCTCGCTCTAGTATCTCCGGCAAGAGGGAGGCTGTAGCCGAGGACCTCAGCCGGAGAACTCGCTCCTGACGAACGAAGAGATGTCTCCTCAGATACTTTCCACCGCCTTCTTGATTCTGTGCGGGCTCGTGCTCTATCAGTTGGCGTTGATCTTCGCACCTTTTCTTACGCCCATCCTATGGGCCCTCATCCTGGCGCGTC